>JBCBPG010000121.1:0-8602 GCA_039820865.1 Pseudomonadota bacterium | reverse complement strand
TGACGCGGGAGGGGGCGAGCACCGGAGACCCGGCTCGTGCCAGCCGGACGGGCAGCGTCCCGTCCCGATGCCGTGACCCGATGGGTCCGCAGGCGCGTGGTGCGGCCTCTGCCGGCTTGCTGGCGGCAGCGTGGCAACGGCCGCACGGGCTGTCGGCGCGGCGGGTCGCCACGCGCCCTCAGAACAGGACGAGCTCGACGCGGCGGTTGGCGGCCCGTCCCTCGGGCGTCGCGTTGCCGGCGCGGGGGACAAGGGGCCCGGCGGCATGGACCGCGAGACGGCCGGCCTCGACCCGGCGGGCCACCAGCGCGTCGGCGACCGCCTGGGCGCGTGAGCGCGAGAGCGCCATGTTCGCGTCGAAGTCGCCCGTCACGTCGGTATGGCCGACCACGGCGACGCGGAAGCCCGGATTGGCGGCCAGCATCGCGGCGGCGGCGTCCAGATAGGCCTCGGCGCCGGGCAGCAGCTGGCGCCCGCCGCTGGCGAAATCCACCCCCTCCAGCACCACGCGCCCGTCGCCAACGAGGCGCGCGGCCAGCCTCTCGGCCGTCGGCGTCCCCGCCGCTGGCGCAGACGCTGCCGAAGACGCTGCCGGGTCGGGGTCGATCGACGCTTCGGCCTCGGGCGGGGCGGTGGCTTCGACGGGCAGGGGCGGTTCGGGCGCCACCTCGGTCCGGGGGGCCGTCACGACGGCCGTGCCGTCTCCCGTGCCTCCGCCCGACAGCAGCCCCTCGCCCTCCGAGGCCTGGCCGGTCGGGCCGACATGCGTCATCTGCAGGTGCATCGTGCCGAACAGGCGGCTCGCGACCAGCATCGTGTGAACCGCCTCGTCCAAGGGACCCGACGGGCGCTCCAGCGTCGCCAGCGCCATGTCGGCGGTGTCGAGCCGCATGGCCGGCGCGTCCAGCACCTGGATCGCGAAGCGCAGACCGACGCCGCCGCAGGCTGCATCCGCGCAGTCGAAGCGCCGCTCGAACCCCGCCGCCTCCAGCCCGGCGGCGAGCTCCTCCACCAGCCCGAGCGGCGTCAGCCCGCGCGCCGGCATCTGCCAGGCCACGATGGCGACATGGCCCTCCAGCCCGACACGACCTTCCTCGCCCGGGCCGGTGACCAGCGTCGTGCGCGCCGGATCGGCAACCTCGATCCCCGTCCGCAGCGCCCCGGCGGGCAGGTCCAGCTGCGCCGCCGCACCGCTCACCGACACCATGACAGCCAGCAGTGCCAGCAGTGCCAGCAGTGCCAGAGCACCAGCACCGCCCCACCGCCGCGACAGGTGGCGCGACCGCGCATGCGCCGGCCCAGTCACGCCGGGGCTCGCCGGTAGTGGTAGGCGCCGATCGCCCGGAACCCCAGACGGTCGTAGAGCGCGCGCGCCGGGCCATTGGTCTCGACCACGGCATGGGCCATCACGCGGGCACCGGCCGACGCCGCCTCGGCCGCCAGCGCGCCCATCAGCGTCCGCGCGACACCGTGGCCGCGGTGGCGCGGCGTGACCCAGAGCGCCTGCGTCACCGCCACCTCGCCGTCGATCCCGAGGCCGGCCACGCCCGCCAGTGCCTGGCCGCGGCGCGCCAGCACCACCGCCCGCGGCCCCCGCGCGCGGGCGAAGACGGCGCGGCGCTGCGGCCCGATCCCGCCCTCGGCCCAGAGCCTTCGCACCGCCTCGACCGCCGTGTTGACCGCGACGACGCCGACGCCGTCGGCCGGTACCGGCCAGGCATCGGCCACCGCCTCGGCCGGCTCCAGCGCCCGCGCGACGATGGTGGAGCGGTCATAGCCGACCCAGCCGAGCGCCTCGAGCCGTGCGTCCAGCGCCCCGTCTCGGGGCCAGAGCTGGAAGCAGGGCGGCCGCCCCGCCGCGCGACAGGCCGCCTCGACCGCCGCGATCGCGTCCCCGACCGGCCGGTCGAGCGGCCCGGCCGCCCAGGCGGAGTTCGCCCTGGACCCGGCGCCCTCGCCCGAGAAGCGCATCACCCAGCCGTCCAGCGCGCGCCGCTCCAGCCCCGGCCAGGTCGCGTCGCTGGCCGCGGCGAAGCGCGCCATGTCGATCATGGCCTTGCCGCTCCCGTCACCGGCGCCTGCGTCCATCGACCCTCACCCCTGCTTCAAGAGCCGCGCCTTCTCGCGCTGCCAGTCGCGCTTGCGCTCGGTATCGCGCTTGTCGGCCAGCTTCTTGCCCTTGGCGAGCCCGATCTCAAGCTTGGCCATGCCGCGATCGTTGAAATAGAGCTTCAGCGGCACCAGCGTCATGCCCTGCCGGCCGACGCCCTGCTCGAGCCGCGCCAGTTCGTTGAGGCGCACCAACAGCTTGCGCCGACGCCGCTCATCGTGCCCGAAGGCCCTGTCCTTGGCCTGGCTGAAGGGCGGGATGTAGCTGTTGATCAGCCACAGCTCGCCCCCCTCGACCGAGGCATAGCTCTCGGCGATGTTGCCGCGCCCCTCGCGCAGCGCCTTGACCTCCGAGCCCTGCAGCACGATCCCCGCCTCGAGGCTGTCCTCGATGGCATAGTCGTGCCGCGCCTTGCGGTTCTCGGCGGCGATGCGCGTCTTCACGGTCTTCTCGGCCATACGCCTCTCGTCTCCCATCGCGGGCGGACCTTCGATCTGTGCCCGGTGGGGGGCCTGCTGCAAGGCCCCCGATCCAGTCAAGCAGTCTACTCGGCCGCCATCAGCGCCCTGGACACCGCCTTCTCACCCGTCAGGAAGGCCGTCGCAGCGGCCGCCGCAGCGGGGTCCTCGGCATGGCCCAGCAGCCAGCCCTGGATCTCGGCCGGGGCACGCCTGGCGTCGCCGAACCCGGCGGCGAAACGGCGGGCGAGCGCGTCCTCGCCGGGGAAGAAGCGGCGGAACATCGCCTCGGCCGTCGCGCTGCCGGCAAGTCCCAGCTCGACATGCAGGTCCGCCCGCCCGGGCCGGATCAGCGCCGGGTCCAGCCGGTCGCGGTGGTTCGTGGTCATGATCAGCGGCCGGCCCTCCTGTGCCGCGACGCCGTCGATGGCGTTCAGCAGGCCCGAGAAGCTGACGCCGCTCTCCTTCTGCCTGGTGCCCTCGCGCTTCACGAAGACCGCGTCGATGTCCTCGATCGCCATCAGGACATGGCGCGGCGCGCTGGCCATGCCGCGGCGGAGCGCCTCGTCGCCAAGGCCCTGGCGGCCGAGATCGATGGTCGCGATGCCGAGGTCGAGCTCGCTCGCCAGCGCGCGGATCAGGCTGGACTTGCCGGTCCCCGGCGGGCCGTGGAGCAGGTAGCCCCGCCGCCACGGCACGCCCCGCTCGGCATACCAGTCCCGCGCCGACAGGAAGCGGCGGAGATCGGCGACCAGCCGGGCCAGCACATCGCCCTCGACCGCGACGCTGGCCAGCGGCCGGCGCCGGACCTCGCCCATGGCCTCCCAGTGACCGCTGGCGAGCACGAAGAGCCGTGGCCCGATCCGCGTGCGCTCGGCCTCGATCCGGGCGCCGGCCGCCAGCCAGCCGGCCACGGCCCGCCGCGCCCGCACCCGGCCGGCACCGAACACCGTCAGCGTCACCGTCTCCAGCGGACCGGTACCGTGATCGAAGCTGTTCACCCGGGCCTTGTCGTGGCGGTCATGCTCCATCAGGCAGAGCCGCCCGTCTGCGAAGAACCAGTGGCGACCGAGCGCCGGCGCCATGGACGACAGCGTGATCTCCTCGTCATCGTCGTCGATCTCGAACTCCGCCACGCGCAGCCGGCGCGCATGCGCCAGCACGCCCGAGCGCGCGAGCCAGAGCGAGAGGTGGCGGAACGCGGGGCCGCGGTTGTCGACCTCGACGCTGACGGCCAGCCAGCGCAGCACCAGCCGCTCGGCCGTCCGCCAGGCGGTGCCGGCAAGCGCAAGGGCAAGGCCGACGCTGGCGAGCGCCGCGCCGCCGAGGAAGAAGTCGTTGGACAGCGCGCGCTCGACGAGCGCCGCCATGTCCAGGCGAGTGATGTCGTCCATGGTCGTACATCCGGCCGCATGCCGACGCCGCAGGGCGCCGGCCGGTACCGGTCCATTTCACGCCGTCGGGTACAGGGCCCGGCCCGGCATCAGGTCACGAATGAGGTGAGTGTGCCTGTCCGCTCAGCCCGGGAGCGTGGGCCGGGAGCATGGGGCACGCAGTTCGCGCGAACGCTGATCTCATCGCATGCCCTCCCTTCGGCTCGCCGTGGTCATCGGAGTTGCGAAGGACACCGAATCACCCGCGCGTTGCAAGCGAAAAGCGGTCGCGCCGTCCACGCACCGGTGGACGACGGGACGCCGGGCCATCCGCGTGGCCATCTGGCTCTCGGTGGCTCAGGCGTCGATGACGCCGGCGTGGACCATGGCGGCGCGGATGCGGGCGCCGACGGGGTCGGTCACCGGGACCAGCGGCAGCCGGACCTCGTTGCGGGAGCGCCCGATCAGCGAGAGCGCGTACTTGGCGCCGGCGAGGCCGGGCTCGAGGAAGATCGCCTCGTGCAGCGGCATCAGCCGGTCCTGCAGCGCCAGCGCCTGGGCATAGTCGCCCGCCAGCGTCGCGTCCTGGAAACGCGCGCAGAGCCTGGGCGCCACGTTCGCCGTGACCGAGATGCAGCCGACGCCGCCATGGGCGTTGAAGCCGAGCGCGCTCGCATCCTCGCCCGAGAGCTGGACGAACTGCAGCCCGCAGGACGCCCGCTGCTGTGAGACACGGGTGACGTCGCCGGTCGCGTCCTTGACGCCGATGATCCGCGGCAGCCGGGCCAGCTCGCCCATAGTCGCGGGGCTCATGTCGACGACCGAGCGGCCGGGGATGTTGTAGATGATGATCGGCAACCCGCAGGCGTCGTGGATGGCGCGGTAATGCGCGATCAGCCCCGCCTGCGTCGGCTTGTTGTAATAGGGCGTGACGACCAGCAACGCGTCGGCGCCGGTCTTCTCGGCATGTCGGGCAAGGCCCACCGCCTCGTCGGTCGAGTTCGAGCCTGCGCCCGCGATCACCGGCACCCGGCCCGAGACGGTCTCGACCACGATCTCGACCACGCGGCGGTGCTCGTCATGGCTGAGCGTCGGGCTCTCGCCCGTGGTACCGCAGGGCGCCAGCGCATGGCTGCCCTCGCCGATATGCCACTCGACCAGCGCGCCGAGGCCCGCATCGTCCACCTTGCCCTGCGAGAACGGGGTCACCAGGGCGGGGATCGAGCCGCGGATGATCGGCGTGTCCATCTCAACCTCCATGGTCGGGACCGGTGGCGCGCGCCCCGGGCCGGGGCGGGTCGCGAGGGCCGCCGTCGTCTACGCGCCCGCCGCCCGGCTGGCAAGCATGCCCGCGGCGCGGCGCCCCTGGGGGACCGGCGCTGCCGCCTATCGCACGTCGCACCGGATGTCGGCCGATCCACCGGCGGCGGCGGCGGGACCGGTGCCCGTGGCAGGGGGTGCCGCAGCCGCTGCGCCCGCCACGGGGCATGGCATGGGCCGCGGCCGCTGGTGTGCCGGCCGCCATGGCGTGCAACGCCCGATAGGCCGCCTGGGACCGCCGGGGGCTGCTGATGACGATCGGGATCGGGCAGACCGGGCAGACCGGGCAGGACCGGGCGGCCGGGATGCTGTCGGAGTGTTGAACCGGGCCCCTCCGCGCCGCTCGCGGACTGTGTTATCGTCTCCTCAACGAGGCTGGCGAACGGCCCTGGTGAGGCGGTGTCGAAGTCGAGCGGGAGCATTGCGAGATGGTTGGATCGATGGGGGTCGGACAGGGGGCTGTCCGGGCCGCGGGGGGCATGATGGCGATGATGAACGGCATGCCGGGTCGGGGCGACGGCAGGATCTGGCGCGGGCGCGTGACGGTGATGCGCGGGCTGGCACCCGCCCTGCGCCGCATGCTGGCGGCGAGGGCGGGCCTGGCGCTGAGCTTTGCCGTCATGGTCGTGGCGGTGGCGCCGGTCGCCGCGGCGCTCGACCTCGCCACGCTCAGGAGCAAGGGCGGCGTCGTGCGCGCGGCGCTGGCAGCGGGCGAGAGCGGCGACTGGAGCGAGGCGCAGGCGCTGGCCGCCCGCACCGGCGACGTCGTCGTCCGCGACATCGTTACCTGGCGCAAGCTGCGCGCGGGTGCCGGCAGCGTGGCCGAGTACCAGTCCTTCGTGGCCCGGCGCGGCGACTGGCCGGGTCAGGAGCCCCTCCGGCGCGCCGTCTTGGGCACGCGCGAAGGGCCGACCAGCACCCGCGCCCTGACCGGCCAGGCGCGCGAGAACTGGCGGGCCTTCGACCGGCTCTACGACCGGCGCGACTGGGACGAGGCGGAGGTGCTGCTCGACCGGATCAGCCGCTCGGCCGCGGCGCTGGGCGTGCCAGGGCGCTGGGCCTCGCGCCGGCTGGTGCTGGCGCGCCGCGCCGCCCGGCAGGGACGGCCGCAGCTCGCCTATCGCCTGGCCGCCAACGCCTATACCTCGGCCGAGGACGGCTATGACCATGCCGACCTTCACTGGGTGGCGGGCTGGGTGGCGCTGCGCCTCCTCAACGACCCCGCCACCGCGCTCCGCCACTTCGAGGCCTTCGCGCCGCTCGTGAACACGCCGATCTCCAACGGGCGTGCGGGCTACTGGATCGGCCGCGCGCAGGAGGCGCTGGGCAATGTCGCGGCCGCCCGCTCGGCCTATGCCTCGGCCGCGCGCTGGCAGACGAGCTTCTACGGCCAGCTCGCCGCCGCCAAGATCGATGCGCCGGGCGACCCGGCCCTGCTCGGCCGCCCGCTGCCGGACTGGCGGCCGCTGATCTCGGACGGTGACGACGCCGTGCGCATGGCCGCGATCGTGCACTACGCGGGCGAGAGCGCGCTGGCCTGGCAGGTCTTCCGCCATCTGGGCGAGACGCGCACCGAGCGCGACCTCGAGGCCATCGCCGCGCTCGCGCTGGACATGGAGGCGCCGCACTATGCCGTGCGCATGGCCAAGCAGGCCGCGCGCCGGGGCATCGTTATCATGCCGGCCTATTACCCGGTCACCGATCTCAGCGCCTATGTCGACCGGGTCGAGCCGGCCTTCGCCATGTCGGTCGCGCGCCAGGAGACCGAGCTCAATCCCGCCGCGATCAGCCGGGTGGGCGCGCGGGGGCTGATGCAGCTGATGCCCGCCACCGCGCAGAAGGTCGCGGGCTGGCTCGACATCCCCTACGAGCCCGGGCGGCTGACGGCCGACTGGCGCTACAACGCGACGCTCGGCCAGACCTACCTGGCGCGCCGCGTCGGCCAGCTCGGCGGCTCCTACGTGCTGGCGGCGGCGGCCTACAACGCGGGCAAGGGGCGGGTCGACAACTGGGTCGTGGACTATGGCCACCCGCTCTACGGCCAGGTCGACATGATCGACTGGATGGAGATGATCCCGTTCTCCGAGACCCGCAACTATGCCCAGCGCGTGATGGAGGGCCTCTATGTCTACCGCACCCGCATCGCCGGGCGCGCGGGCCCGATGACCATCGAGCAGGACCTCGCCCGCGGCATGCGCTGAGCCCGGCCGCAGCGATCAGCGCAGGCCCGGCGATCCGCGCGGGCCCGGCGGGGCCGGGACCCCGGCCCCGCGGCGGCGGCGACCGCCCCGGAGACGTGTGACACGCCGTTACACGCGAGAGACGAACCGAGACCCGCCGTTTCGCCAGGGCGATACGGCCGAGACATGGCGCTGCCATCTTCCCCGACAGACAGACGGCGCGGACCACCGCCGCGCCGGCGCCCCATCGGTCGAGAGAGGATGCGACCATGACAAAGATCCCGACGATCCCCGCCCTGGTCGCGCTGCTGGCCATCGGCGTTTCCGTTCCCGCCAGCGCCTGGGAGCGCAGCGCCTCGGTTTCCGGCCCGCGCGGCACGGCCAGCGTCTCGTCCTCGGGCAGCTGCGGCGGCGGATCCTGCTCGCGCAGCGCCACGCGCACGGCCACGGGCGTCTATGGCGGCACGGTCTCGCGGACGGTCAGCGGCACCGTGACGGGCGTCGCGCCCTATCGCTACGTCGCGCCCTATCCCTATGCCGTGCGCCGCGTCTACGTGGCGCCCCGGGTCTATGTCGCGCCGCGCTTCTATGTGCCGCCCCCCCGGGTCGTCGTCGTGCCCCGCGTCTACGTCCCGGCGCCCGGCGTCACGGTGACCGGCACGGTCTCGATCACGCCCTGAGCGGCATGCCACGCGGTCGGACGGGGCGGCGCGTCAGTGCTCGGCGATGGCGCCCTTGACGATCATCTGGGCGCTGACATGGCCGAAGGCGGCGCGCCAGGCCTGCTCGAGCTCGGCCGTGAAGTCGTCGTCGAGGGCGTTGCGGAGCGTGTCGACCAGCGCCTCCTCCATCGGCGCGAAGTGCTCGGCCCTGATGCCGAGGGTGGCGTGCAGGGCGCCGAGCTCGCCGAAGCGGGCATCGTTGGCGGCCGGGTCGCGCATGTCCGCCAGGATGATGCCCAGCGTCGCCATGAAGCGCATGCCCTGGCCCGCCAGGTCCTCGCGAAACAGCGGCCGGACCTCGGGCGCATGGCGGAAGAGCGCCTCGTAGAAGTAGAGCGAGTGCGGCTCGAGCGCGTCGCCGAGCCGCGCGAAGCTGGACCGGAGCAGTCCGACCTGATGTTCCGTCAACGACATGTGCCTCTCCCTCAGCCGCCGCCGG
>JBCBPG010000120.1:0-8655 GCA_039820865.1 Pseudomonadota bacterium | reverse complement strand
TGGTGCGCCGCTGTGGCGAGGCGTCCTTCGGCTGCCTGCGGGCCGTCCTGCGCCTGGCCACGACGACGGTGCTGATCGTGCTGATGGCGGGGGGCCTGCTCGCGGCCGCGCTCCAGCGCGGACCGGTCGAGCTGCCCTTCGTCGCCGATCTCGCGGTCGGCGCCGTCAACCGCAACATGCCGACGCTGCGCCTCGAGGTCGGCGATGCGCAGCTTTCGCTGTCGCGCCGGACCGGCCTGCCGGTGCTGTCGTTCAACGACGTCGCGCTCGCGGACAGGGCGACGGGACGGGCGCTGATGCGGGTGCCGCGGATGAGCGCGCGGTTCTCGATGACGGCCCTGCTCGTCGGTCGGGTCGAGCCGGTGGCGCTCGTCGCCGTCGGGCCTGCCGCACGGCTGGTGCGCCTGGCGGACGGGCGCGTCCGCTTCGATCTCGGCGGGGGAGAGATCCCGCCCGACCTGCCCGCGACCGAGGCCGACGCGACGACGGCCCCGACGGGCGGCTTCCAGGCGATCAATCGCCTGATCGACGGTCTGGTCGGGATCGAGCCGCCCGCGCCCGGCACGGCACGGCTGCGGCGGATCGTCGTGCGTGATGCCGATCTCACGCTGCGCAACCGGGCCACCGGCAGCGGCTTCTCGACGCGGGGTGCCTCGATCCGGGTGGTGCGGCGGGAGGGCGGGCTGGAGGGCACGCTCGACATGCCGGTGATCCAGGCCGACGGGCAGAAGGGTCTCGTCACGCTCACCGCCCGCCGCGCCTTTGCCAGCACCGAGACCGCGCTCGATCTCGGCGTCTCGAACATCGCGCTCGCCCGGCTGGGGCGCGAGATCGGCGAGCTTGCCTTCCTCGCGCCGGTGGACGCGCCGCTCTCGGGTCACCTGACCGCGACGCTGGGCGGCGACGGGGCGCTGAGCGCGCTTTCGGCCGCCTTCGAGACAGGGGCGGGAACGCTGGATCTGGGCGAGGCGGTGCTGCCGCTCGACCACCTGAACGCCTCGATCGGGGTGGGGGAGGACGGGCGTGAGCTCGTGCTCCACCGCGTCGACATTCGCAGCCCGGTGCTGGAGGCAAGCCTGACCGGCGTGGTCCGCGCCACCCCCGGCCAGGCCGACGGTCCGGCGACCGGGATCGGGCGGCTCGAGGCGGACCTCGCGCTCAGCGACCTGGGCCTGACACTGCCCGATCGCTTCGACGAACCGGTCGAGATCGCGCGTGCCCAGGCGGCCTTCCGCCTCGATCCGGCGCGGCAGGTGGTGGAGATCGCGGCGCTCTCGCTCGAACGCGGGGCGCTGACGATTGCCGCTGCCGGCCGCCTTGCCCTCGGCCCCGATGGCCCGCGCGGGGCGATCCGCGCCCGCGCCACCGGTGCGACGGCACGCGACATCAAGACCCTCTGGCCCGCGGGCATGGCCGGCAATGCGCGGCGCTGGGTGCGGGCCAACCTGGGCGAGGGGAAGGTGACCGAGATGGTCGTGCAGACCGCCCTGGACGGGGCCGCCCCGCCGAAGCTCGCGCTCGACTTCACCTTCGAGGATGCCGATGCGAACGCCGTCGACGGGATGCCGCGCATCACCGGGGCGGCCGGCGTGGCGCAGCTGCGTGCCGAGGACATGGTGCTGGCGCTGGCGCGCGGACAGGTGGCGACGGCGCCGGGGCTCGCGGTCGACCTCGCCGGCTCCTCGATGCGGATCAGCGAGTTCTCGAGCCCCGTAACCCCCGGCGACATCCGGCTGAGGGCGTCCGGACCGCTGGAGGGCGTGCTCGAGGTGATCGACCGGCCGCCGCTGCGGCTGCTCTCGCGCCTCGGCCTGCCGATCGACGTGCGCGCCGGGCAGGCCGACGTCACCGCCGATCTCGCCTTTCCGCTGATCGCGGCACTGCCGATCGAGGAGGTGCAGGCCCGGGTCGACGCGCGCCTCGCCGGTGTCGAGGCCGTGCTGCCCGCCCCCTCGGACGGCACCCCGACGGCCACGGCGCGGGCGCTGCGGCTGACGGCGGACACCGAGACGCTGACGCTGGAGGGCGACGTGACGCTGGCGGGCTCGACCGCGACGCTGGCCTGGGAGGAGCGCTATGGCGGGCGGGGAGGGCGGAGCCTGCGGCTGACCGGCACCCTCGCTGCCGCAACGCTGGCGCAGATGGGCTTGCCGGCGGCCCATGTCGAGGGAGCGCCGGGCATCGATCTGCGTCTCGAGCAGGCGGGCGACGCGCCGGCCAGCCTCGCGCTCGATGCCGACCTCGGGCCCGTGCGCATCACGCCGCCGGGACTGACCTGGGACAAGCCGCCCGGGGTGCCCGCGCGTCTCGAGGCGCGGCTGACGCTGGCCGAGCCGGTGCGGATCGAGCGCCTGATGCTCGATGGCGGGGGTGCCAGCATCCTCGCGACAGGCAGCCTGTCGCGCACAGGCCGGGATTCGCGCTTCCAGGTCGACCGTCTGGTGATCGGCGAGGCGCTCGACCTCACGGGGAGGTTCGAGCAGCGCGACGGTGCGCTGGACGTCCGGCTCACGGGCCGCCGGCTCGATCTCGGCATCCTGCGCCAGCGCGAGATCGACACCGCCGACGCCGCCACGCCGGGACCGCTGGCACTGGCCTTCGACGTCTCGGACCTGCAGCTGACGCCGGAGATCCGCGTCTCGCCCGCGGCCGGCCGGTTCAACCGCGGCGATGACGGCGTGCTGGCGGGCAGCTTCGCGGGCCGCGTCTCGGCGACCGCGCCGCTCGAGGGCCGGCTCAGCCTGCCGCCGGCGGGGCAGGGCGACGGCCGGCTGGAAATCGAGAGCGCCGATGCCGGCGCCTTCCTGCGCGCCACGAGCCTGGCGGAGGAGGCCGATGGCGGCACGCTCAGCCTCGATGCCCGTCTGCCGGACGGCGACCTGGAGCGTGTCGAGGGGCTGGTCGTGCTGCGCGACGTGCAGCTGACGGCGGACAGCACGATCGAGCGTATCGTGCGCGCGGGCGAGATCGACGAGAGGGTCGTCTCCCGCTCGGGCGGCCTCAGTTTCGAGGAGGTCGACCTGCCGTTCCGCTACTCGGACGGCATCCTGTCGGTCGACAACGCCATCGCGACCGGCCCGCAGCTTGCCGTCCGCCTGAGCGGCATCATCGATCGCGAGGAGAGCCGGATCGACATGCGCGGCGTCGCCTCACCGGCCTATGCGCTCTCCGGCTTCCTGGACGACATCCCCGTGCTCGGCCGCATCCTGACGGGCAACCGGGGCGAGGGCATCCTCGGCCTGACCTTCAGCGTGAGCGGCAACGTGGACGACCCGGAGATCAGCGTGAACCCGCTCTCGATCCTGGTGCCGGGGATCCTGCGCGACCTCTTCAGCGTCGGCAAGACGGGCGACACCGTGCAGGTCGACGGCGAGGGCCCGCCCCGCCGGCACCTGCTGCCGGACGTGGCCGACCGCTAAAGCATTTTCCAGCCAGACTGAATCAGTCTGGCGACAAGAAAATGCTGCAAACAAAACAACCTAGAGCGCGAGCCCCACGGCGGCCAGCACGTCCGCGGGTGCCCAGCCGGCCGCACGAAGGCTGCGAAGGCTGCGCGCATCGTCGCGCTTGGCCAACCGTCGCCCGGTCGCGTCACGGATCAGCCGATGATGGCGGTAGACCGGCGCCGGCAGGTCCAGCAGCACCTGCAGCAGCCGGTGCAGCGCCGTCGCCGCGAAGAGATCGGCGCCGCGGGTGACATGCGTGACCCCCTGGAAGGCGTCGTCGACCACCACGGCCAGGTGATAGGCGGCGGCCCCGTCGCGCCGCTTCAGCACCACGTCGCCGGCCTCGACCATCAGGCATGCCGGCTCGGGCGTCTGCCAGCCGGTCTCGCCTTCAGGGCCCGCGCCCAGCTCCTCGAACCCCGTCCCCCGATCGCCGAGCCGCGCCAGCGCTGCCCCCATGTCGAGCCGCAGCGCCGCGGGACGGTCGGGCGGCGGCGGGGTCAGGCGGCAGGTGCCGGGATAGAGCGGCCCGTCCAGCCCGGGGCCGTCGCCCTCCTGCGGGGCCGTGGCGGCCTGGATGTCCCGCCGGCTGCAGGCGCAGCGATAGACCAGCCCCGCCGCCGCCAGCCGGTCCAGACCCGCCTCGTAGGCCGCGTGCCGCGTCGACTGGGCCAGCACCGCCCCCCGGGGCCGGATGCCGAGCCAGGCGAGGTCCTCGCCGATCCCCTCGACATAGGCCTCGCGGACCCGGCCACGGTCGAGATCCTCGAGCCGCAGCAGGAACCGCCCGCCCGCGGCCTCGGCCGCGCGCCAGGCCGTCAGCGCGGAGAACGCGTGGCCGAGATGCAGCCAGCCCGTCGGACTGGGGGCAAACCGCTCGACGATGGTCTGAGGTCCCTTATGTTGCATTGCACAAATCCATGGGTTATCTCAGCACCAGACGATAGGACAGGAGGCTCCATGTTTCCCACGGCGATAAAGGATGCCGCCGAAGCCATGCAGCGCTGGCAGGCCCCGGCAGAGGATGTGTTCAAGCTCTGGATCAGCTTCTTCCCGGTGGCGCCTGCCTTTGGCGTGACCTGGCGGTTCGCCTCGGTGTTACCGGGGCATGTGGGTGGCGACATCGTGCCTGGCGCGGTCACGCCCAAGGCGCCCAAGACCTCGACCAAGGCGGTGAAGCCTTTGACCCGCACCGTGGCCAAGGTGGCCGATAAGGCACCGGCCAAGGTCGCCACCCCGGTCGCGCCCGCGCCCCAGGCCGACAAGCCCGAGCCGAAGCCCGCGGCAAAGCCCGCGCCGAAGCCCGCGGTCGAGGCGGCGCCGAAGCCCGCCGCGGCGACTGCCGCAGCGGCCGCGACCGTTGCGCCCGCCGCGCCGGCACCCGCGCCCAAGGTCGAGGCAGCCGCGCCCAAGGTCGAGGCAGCCGAGCCGGCCGAGCCCGGCAAGCCCGCCAACCTGTTGGCGGCAGCGCCTGCCAGCCCGGACGATCTCAAGCTGATCAAGGGCATCGGCCCGGCGCTCGAGAAGCAGCTGAACGGCCTCGGCGTCTACGC
This sequence comes from Pseudomonadota bacterium, assembly GCA_039820865.1. Taxonomy (GTDB): domain Bacteria; phylum Pseudomonadota; class Alphaproteobacteria; order Rhodobacterales; family Rhodobacteraceae; genus Thermohalobaculum. The sequence goes on along the minus strand of JBCBPG010000120.1, from coordinate 3,656 downwards.
CTTCCGTCAGATCGCCGAGATGAGCGAGAGCGACCTCGCCTGGATCGACGACAACCTCACGGCCTTCAAGGGCCGCTGCTTCCGGGACGACTGGATCGGCCAGGCGCGCGCGCAGCTGGGGTGACGCGTGCCGGCGCAACCCGGGGCCCCCCAAGGGGGCGCCGGGCCGGCCGGCGAGGCGGTGCGTTCGGACTAGCGCGCCGCCTCGACGATCGCCAGGAAGTCCGCTGCCTTGAGGCTGGCACCCCCGATCAGTCCGCCATCCACGTTATCGATGGCGAAGATCTCGCCGGCATTGCCCGGCTTCACCGACCCGCCATAGAGGATGCGCACCGCGTCGCCATCGCCCAAGCGGGCCGTCAGCAGCGCGCGGATGTGATCGTGCATCGCCGCGATGTCGCCGGCCCCAGGCACGCGCCCGGTGCCGATCGCCCAGACCGGTTCATAGGCGATCGCCAGCCGGCCCGCATCGCCGCCCTCGGGCAGCGACCCCGCGATCTGGCGCCCGACCACCGCCAGCGCCTCGCCCGCATCGCGCTCGGCCTCGGTCTCGCCGACGCAGAGGATCGCCGTCAGCCCCGCGCGCCAGGCCGCCTCGACCTTGGCCGCGACGGCGGCATCGGTCTCGCCATGATCGGCCCGCCGCTCGGAATGGCCCAGGATCACGGCCACAGCCCCCACATCGGCCAGCATCTCGGCCGAGACATCGCCGGTATGGGCGCCCTTGGCCGCCGCATGGCAGTCCTGCGCCCCGATGGCGAGCGCGCTGCCCGCGGCCGCCCCGGCGAAGGCGTGGACGTAGGGCACGGGAGGGCAGAGGATCACGTCCACCTGCGCTCCGCCAAGCGCGGCCTTGACCGCCTGCAGCTCGGCCTCGGCAGCGCGGCTGCCGTTCATCTTCCAGTTGCCGGCAACCAGGGGTCGGCGGGTCATGCGGTCTCCATCGTCGGCGACGTCGGGCGAAGGGTCCGGGGCAGGGCATGGCGTGGCCGACCGGCCGCGCCACTGGTCGCGCAGGCCGGGCCCGCGCCCGGCCGGAGCGCCCCCCGGATCAGGCGGGGTCGGCGGGTGCCGTGGCGGGATCGGCGAACTTGATCGACTCGCCGCAGCCGCAGCTGTCGACGACATTCGGGTTGTTGAACACGAACCCGCTCTCCAGCAGCGAGGTCTGGTAGTCGATCTCGGTGCCGATCAGGAACATCTGCGCCATCGGCGCGATCATCACCCGCGCGCCGTCCTTCTCGACAACCGCGTCATGGGCGCCGATCTCGGTGGCGTGCTCCATGGTGTATTCCATGCCCGCACAGCCGCCCTTCTTGACGCCGATGCGCAGGCCCTTGACCTCGCCGCCCGCCATCAGCCGCGTGATGCGGGAAATGGCGGCGGGCGTCAGCGTCACGGGGTCCTTGCCGGGGATCGCGAACATCACATCAGCCCCAGTTCCAGCCGCGCATCGTCGGTCAGCCGGTCCATGCCCCAGGGCGGCTCCCAGACGAGGCGGACATTGACGGTCTTGACGCCGCCCAGCGGCTCGATCGCGTCGGCGACCCAGCCCGGCATCTCGCCCGCCACCGGACAGCCCGGCGCGGTCAGCGTCATGTCGACATCGACGTTCGCCTCGCCGTCGATGCGGATCGAGTAGATCAGGCCCAGGTCGTAGATATTGACCGGGATCTCCGGGTCATAGACCGAGCGGCACGCCTCGACGATCTGGTCGTGCAGCGGGTGGTCGGTCGTCGATGGCGTGATGAGCGGTTCGCCCTCGGCCACAGCGTCCATGTCGCCCCTCCGATACGTGTCGCTCACTGAGCGGTTCACTCGGATATAGGCCGAGGGCAGGGGGCGGCGCAACGGGGCGCCCCCTGCGATGGTGCCGCAACGCGGGGTGGGACAGCGCGCTCGCCCTTCGCGCTCCCCTCCGCGCCCGGAGCGCAGGGGGCGTGAAACGCACAGCCGCCCATGTCGCGACCGCCCGCGGGCGGGGTCCGTTCACGCCACCCCGGGCTCAGTCGAGGCCCATGCAGTTGGCGTAGTAGGTCGTGGTGGCCGGCCAGTCCGAGAAGACGCCCGCCACGCCGACGTCCTGGGCCAGCGCGTCGAGCACCTCGAACATCATGCCGTCGCTGTCGGTCACCTCGGCCACCGTCTGGTAGTACCAGCCGCCGCCGGTCTTGAGCGGGCCCGAGCGCTCGAGCGTCCAGGTGATGATCGTGAGGCCCGCGGCCTTGGCCTCCTCGGCATAGACCGAGGGCACGATCTCGCCGCCCTCGACCGCCAGCAGCACCCACATCGGCGGCGCGATGTAGTTGACGCCCATCTCCTTCAGCTCGGCCATCGTATGCGCCCAGGTGGACGGGTCGGCCGGCGACCAGCCCTCGATGTTGTAGCTGTCGTCGAGATAGACCGCCTGCGCGCCGAACTCGGGCTCGTTCTCGATCCAGTAGAGCACGTCCTCGAGGTTGAACGACTGCGCCCACACGTCCGAGGCCGGCACGCCGGCGGCCTTGTACTCGTCGATCAGCTTCTGGGCGTAGTCCTCCTGGCTGAAGCCGTCGAAGGGCATCTCGACCGCGGGGCTCTTGAGCTCGGGCGTGAACTTGGCGCCGAGGTCGCGGAAGAGCGCGATGCTCTCGGCATGGGTCATCAGCGTGCCCTGCTGGGCGGCGTAGAGGTCGGTGCGCCAGCCGGCAGTGCCGTCCATGTAGCCCTCGACCGTGGTCGCGGTCTTGTCGGCCGCGTCCATCTTGCCCTCGAGCGTGCGGAACTCGGCCAGCGTGATGTCCGAGGCGCGGCACTCGGCGCTCGCCTCGGTGTCGCCCTCGGCCGGGGTGAAGCCCGCGGTGCACTTGGCGGCGAGGTCGGTGGCCAGGATGTTGGTGGTGGTGTGCAGGTCGTCCTGCGCGTGGCGGCAGACCAGCTCCTTGTCGGCGGTGAAGGTGACGTCGCATTCGAGGATCGCGGCGCCCATGCGCGCGGCGGCGACGTTGCTCTCGACGGTATGCTCGGGGAACTGCATCGGCGCGCCGCGGTGGCCGATCGAGAACAGGCGCGGGGTCATTTGCTGGCCCATGCAGGAGGCGAGCTTCTCCTTGAGCGGCCCGTCCTCCATGACATCGACCAGGAAGAGCGGGCGCGGGCCGATGGTCACGGTCTCGGCGGCGAGTGCGGGCAGCGCGGTGGCAGCGAGCAGCGCGGCGAGGGCGAGGCGATGGGTCATGGGGTCATCCTTGGCGTGATCGATCCGGGGGATGTCCCGTTTTCTGACGCCCGACCTCTGCGCTTTCGTGACAGTCCGATCACGCCCGCGCGACGGTCGCATGGTGCGTGCCACGCACCCTGCACACCGCCCGGATGGTGCGTGGAACGCACCGCCCGACACCGGGCCACGCCATGAGCGCAGGCAATCCGGCGGGCCTGCTGGTCCTCGACCGGTCCTGCGCGGAGATGCTGGCGATCCTCGCCCTCTCGCCCGGTCGGGGTGTCGGCAGCAGTCTCATGGGCGAGGCGCTCGCCCACGCTCGTGCTGCCGGCCGGGCCACCCTCACCGCCTGGACGACGGCCGCGAGCCGCGACACCGTCCGCCTCGTCCGGTCCCTCGGCTGAGGGCCTCCGGCTGCGCCTGCGGCGCATGGGGTGGCTGGCCAGCGGCGGGGCGG
>JBCBPG010000119.1:0-8678 GCA_039820865.1 Pseudomonadota bacterium | reverse complement strand
GAAGTTAGCGTACCATGACGGGACGGTCTTGTCCCGTGCCGTGGGTCCTAACGTCAACCTGCTGTGCCGCGCGACACACCCGCAGGTTGTGCCGGCGGGATGGTGCGGTGCGCCGGGTCGGTGTAGAGACGCGCAGGCTTGTCCTTCGGGCGGATCTCGGCGGTGCGGACGGAGGCTCAGCGGATGAAAGACCCCGATCTCACCGGCCGCCGCGCGCCGCCGGTGCAGCGGATCACCTCGGTCAACGACCTCTACGACATCCGGTTCAGCGAGGACGGGCTGGCCGCCGTCGAGGTGCCCTTCGCGCTGCTCGACAGCCTGCCGCTGGTGGGGGCCGACCGGGGTCCGGGGCCGCGTCTGCGCGCCCTGGTCGAGCTGATCCGCAGACGCGGCTTCCAGCCGGTCGAGCCCATCCTGTGCCGCATCGGCATGAAGGGCCGCTGGGTGGTCGTCGATGGCGGTCACCGCATCACGGCAGCCCGGATGGTGGCGGGCGAGTTCTGGTCGCGCCTCCTCGGCCACCGGATCGACACGCTCTACTTCCTGCTCTTCACCACGCCCGACAGCTGGTCCAAGCTGCGTCCGCCCTACGGTCCCGGCGCGGCCGCCGAGCAGCCACCCGCCTGACGCGCGGGCTCAGCCCTCGCCGTCTATCCCCGTCGGCAGACCATCGATGCTGCGCGCGTTCTTGCGCCGCCAGTAGGCGGCGACGCCGTCCGCGCCCATCTCCGCGTAGAAGGGCACAAGCTCGGTCTCGCCGCGCGAGCGCAGCACGCTCATTTCCGGCACGCCGGTGCCGCAGGAGGTCTGCACGCTCTCGATCTCCATGTCGAAGATCTGCCGGCTGCCGGCCAGCGCCGGGAAACCCGCCGATGCCTCGGCCCAGCCGGGATCGCGCGGGTGCAGCGTCGCGGCCCGGCCATAGACGCGCAGGATCAGCGGATCGCCCGAGAAGGCGCAGAACATCAGCGTCATGCGGTTGATGTCGCGCAGATGCGCCGCCGTCTCGTTGCCGCTGCCGCTGAGGTTCAGCCAGCGGATCCGCCACTCGTCGACGACGCGCAGCGTGTCCATCCCCTTGGGCGAGACGTTGACCCGGCCGTCGCGCGCGGCGGTGGCCACGAAGAACAGCGGCTGCGCCTCGATGAACCGCCGGAAGCCGGGCGTCAGTGCCGTGCCGAGCGCCATGGAACCCTCCACTCCGTTAACGAGAACATAAGTGGAACATCCGCGGCGCCGGGTCAAGCGCCGCCGCTCAGTCGTCGTCGAGCGGCATGTCGCCGGTGGGCGCGCGCGAGGTCGCGGTCGGGGCGGGGGGCGCCGGCGGCGCGGGTGCGGCCAGGGACGAAGGGGCGGTGCCGCCCTCGCTCACGACATGGACGGGCGGGGCCTTGCCGTCCTTGGCCTCGCCCATCCAGACGGTCATGTGCGGGAAGGGGATCTCTATGCCGGCGGCGTCGCAGGCCTTCTTGAGCCGCTCGTTGTACTCGCGCCCCACGGCCCACTGGTCGCCCGGGCGCGTGCGGATGCGCGCGCGCAGCACCACCGCGCTGTCGCCCAGCGACTGCACGCCGAACCATTCGAGGTCGCCCATGATCCTGGCGCCCCAGGCCCGGTCGGCGCGCATCTCGGCGAAACAGGTCTCCATCACGCGCCGCCCCTCGTCGATATCCTCGCGATAGGCGATGCCGAGATCGGCGACGTGGTAGGCGAAGCCGCGCATGTAGTTCGAGACCATGTCGACCGACGAGAACGGGATCACGTGGAACACGCCCTCGAGATCGCGGAGCGAGACCGAGCGGATCGTCAGCTTCTCGACCGTGCCGGTGATGCCGCCGACCGTGACCACGTCGCCCACGTTGATCGCGTTCTCGAACTGGATGAACACGCCGGTGATGATGTCCTGCACCATCTTCTGCGCACCGAAGCCGATGGCGAGGCCCAGCACACCGGCCGAGGCGATCAGCGGCGCGATGTCGATGCCGAGCTCGCTCAGCGAGAACATCAGCGTCACGACGAAGAGCGCGATGGTGCCGGCGTTCTTGAAGAGCGTCAGCAGCGTCTCCTCGCGCGAGGTCGCGCGCCGTCCGCCCCGCGGCAGCAGGCGGTAGTCGATCCACGAGGTCAGCGCGAGCCAGACGAAGAAGGCCGTCAGCACGATCATCGAGACGCTGACCAGCGCCGCGGCCGAGTCGCGCCCGAGCTCGCTGTCGAGCCAGGCGTCGAGGTCGAAGACACCGATCACCTCGGTCGTGAAGCCGACCACGGCCACCAGGATCACGAAGCGCACGACCTTGAGGAACAGCGGCACGAAGGCGTTCAGCCGCCGCTCCAGCATCGGCAGCGTCTCGCCCACGCTGCGCGGCACGCGCACGCCATGCGCGCTGGCCCGGCCGAGCGCCGCCGCCGTCAGCCCGCCCGCGAGCATCACGCCGAGGATCTTGAGCGTGGCGAGCACGAGGGGGCGGACATTGCCGCTCTCGCTGACGGCGAAGAAGAACAGCCAGGCCAGATAGGCGATCATCACGATCCAGGCGTAGCGCATCACCGTCGAGAGCATGCGGAGCGTGAAGTCGCCACCCTGCGCCTCGGCCTGGGCGGCGAACCACTGCGCGGGCTCGCGGCGGTGCAGGAAGACGATCAGCATCGTCGCCAGCAGGACGATGACGTAGATCAGCACCGCCGTGGCGCGGGCGGTGAACAGGTTCACGACCTCGTAGACGACCGGCACCACCATCAGCTGGCCATAGCCCAGCACGCTGATCAGCGTGCTCAGCACCAGGCCCCAGTAGCGCGCCGCGCGATCGTCGAGCGGCATGAGCCTGAGCCGCCCCCGGCTTGGCGCGATGATCGCGCGGGCGGCGAGCTTGGTGAACTCGACCACCAGGAAGGCGTTGAGGAAGAGCGCCTCGTGGATGTTGATCTCGCCCGCCGTGCCGCGCAGGAACAGCGCGATGGCATAGCCCGCGCCCCAGGCGAGCAGCACCACGGCCAGGTCGATCGCGATCGAGACGGCATAGAGCCAGGCCTGGTGGACCAGCGTGCTGCCCTTCGAGGCCTCGCCCAGCCGGCGCCAGAGGGGCTGTGCCACGGCGCGCAGCACGAGGAACACGCCGAAGGTGGTGAGGAAGGTCACGGCGATATCGCGCAGGATGGCGGCGACCTGGTCCATCTCGACGCGGGCAAGGCCCTCGAGACGGCGCTGGTTGGCGGCCATGCCGGCGGCGAAGCGCATCGTCGTCGCGGCGATCTCCTTGGCGGCCTCGGTCGTGGTCTCGGCAATGCGCCGGCCGAGCGTGCGGGCCGGCCGGTCCTCGGGCGCGACGACGTCCGGGTCGGCGCGCTGCGCGGACGAGGCCGCCTCGGCCGCGGCCGTGTCCCCGGCGCCCGAGGGTTCTGCCCCGGAGAGCGCGGCGGCTGAGGCGGATGCGGGGGCGGAGGCGGAGGCGGGATCCTCCTGCCGCTCGCCGGGCGTGTCCAGGCGTTCGAGCGCATCGACCAGGCGCTGGCGGACGGCGCGGTCGCGGAGCAGATCGACCAGCGGATCGCCCGACGATGCCTCGGCCCCGGACGCCCCTGGCGCCGCGCCCTCCGCCCCGCTGTCCGGCGCCGTGGCGTTGGTTGTGGCGTTGGTGGTGGCGGCGGGCGCGGCCTGCCGCGGCGCGACCGGTACCAGCCCGTCGCCCGTGGCGATGCCCGGCGGGCCCGAGCGCGCGGGGCGGTTGGCTGGCGCCTCCTCGCCGACGGGCACGATGCCGTCGCCCGTCGCGATGCCGCGGCGCACCGTGTTGTCGCTGGCGCCGGCCCCAGGGGCAGCCGGCGCCGCGCCGGCGAGCAGGACGAGCGTGAGCACGACCATAGCCCCGGCAAGCGCCATGAGCACTCGCGGCATCCGCGCCCGCCGACGCGTCATTTCACCCGGCCCGTATTCCATGTCGTCGTCCGTCCCTGGCGCCTGTCGCGCCGCTGTGCCCGGCCTCGGCGCCCGCGTGCCGGCGATCCCCCCGATCGCGGCGATTTCTGGGCGAATGCCATCAATCTGACGTGCTTTTATCCCTATCTGCGCCGGAGAGAAGGGTTGACGCCGGCGGGCGGTCCTGTCGCGTTCCGGCACAGGTGTCCGGCGTCGAGCCAGGGATCGGGTCTCCGGCTGTGCGCTGGCCGGCGACAGGGCCGGCCGTGCCGCGGCCGGCGCCAACATCAGGCGCTGCCCTCCCCGGCCAGGATGCCGCGGGACGGGGCGCGAGGGGGACAGAAATGGTGGATCTTGGTTTTCTCGAGGGCTTCAGCGTCGTGGGCATCGCCGCGATCGCCTTTGCCGTCTTCGCCTTCGTCGTCATCAGCCGCGCGATCAGGACCGTGCCGCAGGGCGAGCAGTGGACGGTCGAGCGCTTCGGCCGCTACGTGCGCACGATGGAGCCGGGGCTGCGCTTCATGGTCCCGCTGGTCGACTCGATCGGCAAGCGGCTCAACATGATGGAGACCGTTCTTGACGTGGACGGGCAGATCGTCATCACCCGCGACAACGCCCAGGTGCGCGCCGATGCGGTCGCCTTCTACCAGGTGATCGACGCCTCGGCCGCCGCCTACCAGGTGCGCAACCTCGAACTGGCGCTGCAGAACCTGGCGATGACCAACATCCGCTCGGTGATCGGCGCGATGGACCTGGACGAGACGCTGTCCAACCGCGACATGATCAACACCAAGCTGCTGCAGATCATCGATGACGCGGCCACGCCCTGGGGCGTCAAGGTGACGCGCGTCGAGATCAAGGACCTCGAGCCGCCCGAGGACATCGTCCGCGCCATGGGCAGCCAGATGAAGGCCGAGCGCGAGAAGCGCGCCGAGGTGCTGACGGCCGAGGGCGAGAAGCAGGCCGCCATCCTCAAGGCCGAGGGTCTCAAGGAGAGCCAGATCCGCGAGGCCGAGGGCCGGCGCGAGGCGGCCTTTCTGGACGCCGAGGGGCGCGAGCGCGAGGCCGAGGCCGAGGCGAAGGCCACGCAGATGGTCTCGGCCGCCATCGCCCAGGGCGACGTGCAGGCGATCAACTACTTCGTCGCGCAGAAATACACCGAGGCGCTGGCCCAGATGGCCTCGGCCAACAACACCAAGACGATCTTCCTGCCGCTCGAGGCCAGTGGCATCGCCGGCGCCGTGGCGGGCATCGCGGAGCTGACCGGCATGCGCGGCGGCGGCAGCCACGGCCTGAACGGCGCCGGCGCGGGCCATGAGACGCCGAGCCCCGCGCCGCGGTCGTCGGGCGGCACGGGCGGGGGCGCGCTGCCCTCGAACGGCGTGACGTCGAGCCCCTGGGAGCGCTGAGCGCGATGCCCTGGAACCTGGTCCTCTTCACCTTCCTGAACGGGATCTCGCCCTGGTGGTGGATCGCCTTCGCGATCGTTCTGGGGATCGTCGAGGTCACGACGCTCACGACCTACCTGCTGGGCCCGGCGCTGGCCGCCGGGACGGTGGGCGTGATCCTGATGATCGAGCCCGCACTCTCGGGCACGGCGCAGATCACGATCTTCGCGGTCGCAGTCCTCGCCTACGGGCTGCTCGCCTGGATCGTGGCCCGCACGATCGGCGACCGGGGCGGCGATGCGGCCGACCTCCTCAACCGCCGCGGCCACGACCTGGTCGGGCGCGAGGCCGTGGTCGAGAGGGCCTTTGCCGGGGGGATCGGGCGCGTGGTGGTCGACGGTGTCGGCTGGCGCGCGCGGCTGTCGCCCGGCGCCGTCACCACGGCGGGCGAGGGCGTGCGGATGACGATCGTGGGCGTCGACGGTGCCACGCTGGTCGTCGCGCCCGTCGCAGCCGCTGCCGGCTGACCCGCCGGCCGACGCGCTGTCCCGATGCCGGACAGCGCGATCCGTCCCGCTTCCGCGCCCTTTGTGCCGGTCGGGGACGGATGCGGGGCGGTGCTGCCATAGGTCAGGCCCGCTCCTTCCCAAAAAAGGCCTCTTTCTCAAAGCAACCGTTACTGGAAGGCGACGGGGACGTGCGGGGACGTCCGCCCGCGCCAGGGGGCGCAGCGTAACGTGAGCGCCACCGATCGCGCAGCCCGGGGCCGGCCCGCGCCGTTCCGCCCAGGCGAGCGTCGCGGTGGCGGGGGAACGAAGGGGAAGAGTAATGCAGCATCGTAAGAATACCACGACCGCCATGGCGCGGACGCTGGCCGTCACCGTGGCTGCCGGGACGGCCAGCCTTATCGTGCCGGCCGAGGCCGAGGCACAGGTGGTCTCCTGCGGCGGCGACTATGTCGTCCTGCCCGGCGACACGCTGAGCGAGATCGCCGTGCGCGCCTACGGTGCCGGCCGCTTCGGACCGATCTTCGAGGCGAACCGCAACGCGATCTCGAGCCCGCAGCGCCTGGAGATCGGCGTCCAGCTCTTCATCCCCTGCCTCGACGGCCAGGGCCAGCCGCTGCCGCGGGGCGTGCGCCCGGCGACGGCGCGCGCCGACATCGTCGAGACCCCGGTGCCCGCGCCCGCACCCACGGTCACGCCGACCGAGCGTGAGGTCGAGACCGCGGCGGTCAGCACCGACGACACGCCGACCTTCCGCACCGCGCCCAACGCGCTCAGCCAGGCGATCGTCGCCCAGGTGCCCGAGGGCGCGACCGTCTCGCTGCTGGCCGTGCGGCCGTCGAAGCCCTTCGTCGGCCCCGACCTGCCCGAGGGCGGCATGCTGACCGAGATCGTGCAGCGCGCGCTGTTCCGCGCGCCTGTGCCGCTGGACTTCGACGTCGACTACGAGGGCGGCGAGGGCGTCGAGGACATCGCCTCGGGCGAGTTCGACCTGGGCTTTCCGGTGCGCCGGCCGAACTGCGAGGCCGCCAGCCTGCCGATCGAGGCCGCGCGCCTCTGTGCCGAGTACTACTTCTCCTCGCCGATCTACGTGACCGGCATCTCGATGTTCGTCACCCGCACGGGCGACTTCGCGTCCGCCTCGTCGGCGGGCGAACTGCAGGGCAGCCGCGTCTGCCGCCCCGAGGGGATGTCGACCGACGATCTCGCGGCCTCGGGCCTCGACGGCAGCGCCGTCAGCCTGATCCCGGCGCGCGACACGCTCGAGTGCTTCATGATGCTGGACAACGGCGACGTGAACGTCGTGAGCGTGCCCAAGGCCGAGGGCCTGCAGGCGGCCGAGATGCTGGAGATCGGCTCGCGTGTCGTCGCGATCGAGGGGATCGGCAGCGGCCAGACCGTCCATGTCGCCGCGCCCCGCAGCCGGCCCTACGGCCAGGCCTATATCGAGATCATCAACGACGGCCTGGCCGAGATGCGCGCCAGCGGCGAGTACGCGGCCGTCGTCGAGAACCACCTGGCCTTCGCCCGCCTCAACTGACGGCGCGACGCGAAATGGCGGCCCGGGACCCTGCGGTTCCGGGCCGCCCCGCGTTCTGGCCCGGTCTTGCGCGGTCTTGCCAGGTCTTGCCAGGTCTGGCCCGGTCTGGCCGTGCGTTTCACGCACCCTGCGCCGCCCCTGTCCGTCGGCGCTCGCAACCGGCGTCGGCCGCCGCCCGCAGGGTGCGCGAACCGCACCCCCGGGACCGGGCCGGCGTCACGTCCCGGCGATCCGGCGCACCAGGCGGTCGAGATCGGCGAGATCCGGATCGTGGATGCCGAGACGCTCGAGCTCGGCCACGGTGTTGTGCAGGTAGTCGGGGTTCGGGCCCATGGGCCCTTCGGCAGCGGCGATCAGGCGCGCCTGCTCGGCCAGCCCGATCGGGCCCGCATACTGCTCGTGCGTGCGGTCGAGGACGTAGCAGATCGCCTCCGCCGGCTCCTCGGGCCGCTCGCCCTCGGCCATGAGCGTCACCGGGTGCAGCACCTCGAAATAGCTGCGGCTGACCAGCTCCCGCTCGGCGAGGTAGTCGCGCACCGGCGCGTCCTGCGTCGGGCAGACGCGGAAGGCCATGCCGAGGCAGTAGGCATTGGGGTCCCAGTCGAGCCCCAGCACCAGGCCCGGCCGCTCGCGCGTGCCGCGATAGTGCCAGGAGAGCAGCTTGAAGGCGCGCCGATAGCCGTCGAGCCGCGCCAGCCGCCGTTCGAGATAGGGAAAGCCGGTCTTCCAGAGGAGCGAGCCGTAGCCGAAGACCCAGAAGCCCGCGCCGGCCCCGTCCGCGTCGGTGACACCGCCGCCGCTCACCTCGGTCACATCATGCATGGCAGGCTCCCTTCGTGCGCCGTATACCCGCGCGGGTCGGCGCGAGGCAACGCGGAGCACCAGGGGATGGCGAGGCGGAGGGAGAGCGCATGCTGAGGTTTCTGGTCTGGCTGGGTGGCGGTCTGACGGCGGCGGCGCTGGCCTGGAGCGGCTGGTGGGTCGCGGCGACGAGCGGGCAGGAGGCGGCGCTTGCGGCCTGGCTCGAGGCGCGGGCGGCCGAGGGCTGGCAGGCCGAGACCGCCTCGATCGAGACCAAGGGGTTTCCGACCCGCTTCGAGCGCCGCATCACCGCGCCGGCGCTGGCCGATCCCGCCGCCGGCTGGGCCTGGAGCGCGCCCTATCTCCACCTCGACAGCGCCGCCTGGGACCCGACGCATGTGACGCTGACCATGGCGCCCGAGCAGAGCTTTGCCGTGCCGGGCCAGCGCGTCGGCGTGACCGCCGAGCGGCTGGGCGGCGTGGCGGCGGTCGTGCCGGCGCTGTCGCTGGCGCTGCGCACCCTGTCGCTG
>JBCBPG010000118.1:0-8717 GCA_039820865.1 Pseudomonadota bacterium | reverse complement strand
TGCCGCATTTTCTTGTCGCCAGACTGAGTCGGTCAGGCAGGACAATGCTCTAGTAGGTGGTCTCGTAGGCGAGGCATCGTGCCCCGGTGTCGAGGTCGGCGAGATGGGCGATCTCGGACTGCTTGTGCAGCCGGTAGACCGACATCAGCGGCTCGCCGAACCAGGACGCGACGACGGGGTTGTCGGAGAGGCGGTCGAGCGCCTGCTCCAGGGTCGTCGGCAGGCGCTGGAGCCCCCTTTCGGCGAGGGCCGCTTCCGGGAGAAGCGACAGGTCCTCCTCGGTCGGGGCCGGCGCGGGCAGGTCGTCCTCGATCCCCTGGCAGCCGGCATGGACGATGGCGGCCAGCGCGAGATGCGGGCAGGCGGCGGCGTCGGCGGCGCGATACTCGATGTTGAACTGTCGCGCGATCGCGGCGGGATCCTTCGCCGTCACGGGGCAGACGCGCAGCGACGCCTCGCGGTCGCGCAGGCCGAGATTGTTGTAGGCGGCGGACCAGCGATGGGGCGTGAGGCGGAGATAGGAGATCACCGAGGGCGCGGTCAGCGCGAGGATCGCGTCGAGGTAGGTCAGGACGCCCGCCGCGAAGGCCCCGGTCAGCCGGGACATCCCGTGCGGCCGGTCGGGATCGTAGGTCACGGGCTGGCCGTCGGCATCGAGGAAGCTCATGTGGACATGGACGCCGTTGCCGACGCTCGCCGGGTCGCGGATCGGCGTGAAGGTCGCGGCCTCGCCCAGGTGGCGCGCGGTGGAGCGCGTGAGCTCGCGCAGGATCACCGCGGCATCGGCGGCGCGCACGCCCGGCTCGGGCCCGATCACGACCTCGAACTGGTTGCGCCCGTATTCCTTCATGATGCTGTCGGGGGCGAGGCCGGCGGCGGCGAGCTGGTGCATCAGGGTCTCGCAGAGACCGCGCCCGGCCTCGAAGCCGGCACGGCCGTAGCCCTCGCCGACGAGGGGGCTCTCGGCCCTGAGCTGGAACTCGTGCTCGAAGGCCGCCAGCAGCTCGACACCGGCGACGGCCTTGAGGCGGGCGAGCGCGCGCCTCAGGATCGCGCGGGTGCAGAGCGCCCAGGGCTCGCCCTCGAGCGTGACGATGTCGCCCAGCATGAAGTGCTCGCTGCGCGTGCCGAAGACCGCGCGGACCTCGGCGCCCCGGTCCGGGACCAGCAGCAGGTCGCCGAGCGCGCCGAACGGGCTCTCGGCGATGCCGTCGAAGCAGTTGATCTGGACGTTGGTGGGCGTCCATCCGACGCCGCGGAGCAGCCGCCGCTCGATGTCGTCGGCGGGGAAGGCCTTGCCGCGGACCTTGCCCGCCAGGTCGCAGGTCGCCGCGAAGATCAGGGGCATCATGGGGCGTCGTCTCCCTCCAGTGTCCGGGCCGCGTCCCAGGCGGTGATCCTGGCGCGCACCTTGTCCCAGTCCTCGCTCGCCACCCGGGCGGCCATGGCTTCGGTCACGGCCAGCGCGGCCGCGTAGCTGTCCCAGATCGTGCCGGTTTCGATCGGCACGGCAAGCACTTCGGCCGCAGAGCGGTTGATCGGCGAGAGCCACTTGTCGGTGACCAGCACGACCTGGGCCCGGCGGTCGCGGGCCGCCCTGGCGGCGAGGGTGGCGAGCGCGGCCTCGTAGCGGCGGAAGTCGAAGACGATGAAGACGTCCCCCGGCTTCATGCGCAGCAGGTATTCGGGCCAGACCTCGGGATCGCGGGAGAGGTGGGAGACGTTCGGGCGCGCCTGGCCGAGGTGGAAGGCCAGGTGGCGGGCGATGTTGTCGCTGACCCGGCCGCCGATGGTGTAGAGGCTGCGCCGCGGGTCGGCCGCCAGCGCGCATGTCCGGTCGAACTGCGCCTCGGTGATCGCGATCGCGGCCGACTTCACCTGGGTCGCGGCGCGCGTCAGGAACTCGGCCAGGTAGCCGCCGTCGATCGTCTCCGAGGCCTCGTGGATCTCGACGGGCGAGAGGGCGCCCTCGCGGAGTTCGGACAGCAGCTCGCGCTGCATCTCGGCATAGCCCGCAAGGCCCACCTTGACGACGAAGCGCGAGATCGAGGGCGGGCTCACCTCGGCCCGGTCCGCCAGCTCCTGGATCGGCGCGAGACCCGCATAGGGGTAGTCCGACAGGAGCGCCGCCGCGAGCTTGCGCTCGGTCTGCGTCAGTCTGCCCGAATGTTGCTCAATCCTGCTGCGTAGTGACATCGGCTTCAGCATCGCTGGGAAATTCGTTTCAGTAAATGCAATTCCGACTCGCGTTGAAACCCCGATTTCGTCAGGGTTCGATTATGCTTGCGGTTGAAAACCAGAGGCTGCTGGGACCCGGCGACCCGCTGCCCGTCGAGGTGATGCACGCGGACAGCGCGGCCGGGGTGCTGCTGGTCTGCGAACATGCGGGCCGCGCGGTGCCGGCCGGGCTGGACCTCGGCGTCGATGCGGCGGTGCTGGCGAGCCATCGCGGCTGGGACATCGGCGCCGCGGCGGTGGCCCGGCGCCTTGCCGTCGCGCTGGGCGCGCCGCTGGTGCTGCAGCGCTACTCGCGCCTGGTGCTCGACGCGAACCGGCCGCCGGGCAGCCCGGCCTCGATCCCCGAGACCAGCCACGGCGCGGCGATCCCGGGCAATCGCGGCCTCGCCCCCCGGCAGCGGGCGGCGCGGGCGGCCGAGATCCTTGCGCCGATGGACCGCGCGATCGAGGAGGCCTTCGCCCGCCATCCCCGGCGCGCGACCTTCTCGGTGCACAGCTACACGCCCGAGCTCGACGGCGTGGCGCGTCCCTGGCATGCGGGCATGCTGACGCGGCGCTCGCCCGAGACGGCGGCGGCGCTGATCGCCTCGCTCCGGCGCCAGGATCCGGGCCTGGTGCTGGCGATGAACGAGCCCTACCGGATCGAGGACGACGGCGACTGGTTCGTGCCGCGCCATGCCGAGCCCAGCGGCCTGCCGCACTGCCTGATCGAGATCCGCAACGACGAGATCGCCGGGGATGGCGGCGCGGCACGCTGGGCCGGCCTGCTGGCGACGGCCATCACCGACCTGCTGGAGACGCTGCCATGACCCTGACCCGGGAAGTACCGCTCGACCCCGCGCAGTCGGCGCTGCTGTTCATCGACGTGCAGAACTACTGCGCCCGCCGCGACGGGGGCGAGTTCAAGGGGATGCAGCCGGGCGACGTCGACCGCGACTATGGCTGGTTCTTCGACGAGCTGGAGGGCCGGGTGATCCCGAACATGGTGCGCATCCAGGCGGCCTGCCGCCGCGCCGGGGTCGAGGTGATGTACACGACGATCGAGAGCCTGACGCTGGACGGGCGCGACCGCTCGCTGGACTACAAGATCACGGGCTTTCACGTGCCGAGGGGCGCGTGGGACGGCAGGGTGATCGACCAGATCGCGCCCCAGGGCGACGAGATCGTGCTGCCCAAGACCTCGTCCTCGGTCTTCGTCTCGACGCATGTCGATTACATCCTGCGCAATCTGGGCGTGCGCCAGCTGGTGCTGGCGGGGCTGGTCACGGACCAGTGCGTCGAAAGCGCGATCCGCGATGCCTGCGACCTGGGCTATCTGGTGACGCAGGTGACCGATGCCTGCCTGACCTACACGCAGGCGCGCCACGACCATTCGCTGAAGACGATCAAGGGCTACTGCCGCCAGCTCGACAGCGACGCGCTGATCGCCGAGCTCGAGGCGCTGGCCGCGTGAGCGCGCCGCTGGCCACCCTGCCCGGGCGTCTCCGGGTCGCCAACATGGCGCAGACGCTGGTCTGCCTGGGGGTGCTGGTGGTCGTCGTCGCGGGGCTGATCGTGCTGTTCGGCCGGACGGGCGAGCGGATCGCCGTGCTGATGAGCGTCAATGTCGCGGCGGTGGTCGCGCTCGGCGTCTTCTGCGGCAATACCGGGATCGTCTCGTTCGGCCATGGCGCGTTCATGCTGCTCGGCGCCTATACCTCGGGGATCCTGACGATGTCGGCCTCGCTGCAGCGGTCGGCGCTGCCGCAGCTGCCGGGCTTCCTGGCGGGCCATGAGCTGAGCCTCGTTGCCGCCGCGGTGGTCGTCGCGCTTGCGGGGCTGGCGCTGGCCGCCGCCAGCGGGAGCGCGATCGCCCGGCTGGCCGGCGCCTCGGCGACGATCTCGACCCTGGGGCTGCTGATCATCCTGCACAGCCTGGCGGTCGGCGCGCGCGAGATCACGCGGGGCAGCCAGACCTTCTATGGCCTGCCGCGGATCACCGACGTGGTGCCGATCCTGGCCGTTGCCGCCGCCTTCATCGTGATCGCCCGGCTCTATCGCGAAAGCCGCTGGGGCCTGATGGCGCGGGCGGTGCGCGACGATGCGGCGGCGGCCGAGGCGCTGGGCATCAGCCCGCGCCGCACGCGCTTCATCGCCTGGTGCCTGTCGGGGACGATGGCGGCGCTGGCGGGCGCGCTCTACGGCCACATGCTGGGCGCGTTCTCGCCCGCCTCCTTCTACCTCTCGCTGGTCTTTGCCGAGGTCGCGATGCTGATCGTCGGCGGCATGACCTCGGTCAGCGGGGCGGTGACGGGGGTCGTCGCGATCACGCTGCTGCAGGACGGCGTGCGCCGGCTGGAGGGCGGGATCACGGTCCTGGGCCAGGAGCTGCCCGCCGTCTTCGGCCTGACGACGGTCTCGGTCGGGATCGCGATCCTGCTGGTCATCTGGCTGCGCCCGGCGGGGCTGGTCGGCAGCCAGGAGCTGGGGCCGAGGGCCGATGCCCGCCTCTTCTCCCGCCTCGGCAGGCCGCTGGCGGCCGCGCCGACACCCCCCGCGCGCCCGGCGACGGTGCTGCGGGCCGAGGGGCTGTCGAAGAGCTTTGCCGGGGTGCATGCGGTCGCCGATGCGGGGCTGACGGCGCCGACGGGCACGATCACCGGGCTGATCGGGCCGAACGGGGCGGGCAAGTCGACGCTGGTGAACCTGCTGACCCGCGCCTACGAGGCCGACCGGGGATCGGCGGCGTTCGGGCAGGCCGACCTGCTGGCCGCCCGGCGCGACGGGATCGCGGGTCTGGGCGTCGGGCGCACCTTCCAGAACCTGCGCCTGTTCGACGGGCTGACCGTCTACCAGAACGTGCTGGTCTCGGCGATGGCGGCCGGCCATCGCGGGCGGGAGGCGGCGGCGATCGCGCTGCGCGAGCTGGCCGCCTTCGATCTCGGCGATCTCGCCTCGCAGCGCGCGGCCGCCCTGCCCTATGGTGCGCGCAAGCGGCTGGAGATCGCGCGGGCGATGGCGCAGGATCCGGGCGTCATCCTGCTGGACGAGCCGGCCGCCGGCATGAACCCGGCCGAGACCGAGGACCTGGCCGACCGGCTGAACCGCATCGTGGGCGAACGCGGCACGGGGATGCTGCTGATCGACCACGACCTGCGCTTCGTGAACCGGCTGAGCACGCGCATCGTGGTGATGAACCGTGGCGCCGTGATCGCCGAGGGCACGCCCCGGACCATCAGCGCCGACCCGGCCGTGATCGAGGCCTATGTCGGGCGCGGCCGCACCGCCGCCGTGGCCCGCGACCGCCAACCAGAGCCCCCAGCAGAAGAGGAAGCCGTATCATGAGACCCAGTCACTGCATGCTGTCCGCCACCAGCGTCATCGCCCTTACCCTGGCCGGCGCCGGCGCCGCCGCGGCCGAGGACAGCTACATCATCGGCGTGATGTCTGCCCAGTCGGGCTATCTCGCGCCCTATGACGGGCCCGCCTATGCCGGGTTCCAGTTCTGCATCGACGAGATCAACGCCGCCGGCGGGCTGAACGGCAGCCTGCCGGTCGAGCTGATCGTCGAGGACACGCGCTCGGACATCGCGGTGGGCGTGCAGGTGGTGCAGGAGATGCTGGACCAGGGCGCCAAGTTCATCGTCTCCTCGGCCGATGCCGACCCGACCATCGCGGCGGCGCAGATCACGCTGCCGGACGGGGTGCCGACGATGACCTTCGCCGGTACCGCCCCGGTGCTGACCCAGGTCGGCGAGCATGTCTTCGGCAGCTACCCGGCCGACAACCAGCAGGGCACGGTGCTGGCGACCTATGCCCGCGAGCAGGGCTTCGAGCGGGTCTGGCTGGTGAAGTCGCCCGACAGCGCCTACACGCTGGGCGGGCCGGAGTATTTCGGCACCGCCTTCGAGAGCCTCGGCGGCGAGATCCTGGGCACCTCGCTCTACTCGCTCAACCAGCCGGACTTCTCGGCGATCGTCACCACCATCGCCGCCGCCGACCCGGCGCCCGACGTGATCGTCACCTGGGCCTGGGAGCCGGACTTCCCCGCCTTCATCCGCGCGCTGCGCGGCGCCGGGATCGACACCCAGGTGATGGGCGGCGACGTGCTGGACACGCCGACGGTGCGCGGCCTTGGCGAGGTGGTCGACGGGGTGCTGCACACCTCGGGCGGCTTTCCGGACGAGGGCTCGCAATACGCCGACTTCATCGCGCGCTTCGAGGCGGCCACCGGCACGACGCCGGACAACAACTACTACGTCAACGGCTGCGACATCGCCTACATGATCGAGACCGCGGTCGCGGCCGCCGGCACCACCGACCCGCGTGCCGTCGCCGCCGCCATGGCCGAGATCGAGAACGGCGACGGGATCATGTCGGACTACACCTTCAAGGGCACCGACCGGATGCCGCTGAGGGATGTCGTCGTCGCCCGGATCACCGGGGCCGGGGAGAAGGAGTTCATCCTCCGCTCGGCCGCCGATCCCGACATCCTGCCGGATCCCTGAGGATGAGCGGTGACGTCCTCGAGGTCGACGCGCTCGATATCCGCTACGGGCAGGTGCATGCCGTGCGTGGCGTGTCGCTGAGCGTGGCCCCGGGCGGCGTCACCGCGCTGCTGGGCGCCAACGGGGCGGGCAAGACCTCGACGGTCATGGCCGTCGCCGGCGCGCGCCCGGTCGCGGCCGGCCGCGTCCGGATCTTCGGGCGCGACATGACCGGGGCGGCGCCCGAGGACATCGTCCGCGCGGGGGTCGCCATCTCGGCCGAGGGGCGGCGGATCTTCGCCTCGCTGAGCGTCGAGGAGAACCTGAGGGTGGCGGGCGCCGTGGTGGCCGACGCGGCCGTCGAGGCCGAGCGGCGCGCCGCGCTGATGGCGCGCTTTCCCATCCTCGGCCAGCGTCGCCGCCAGCTCGCGGGCCTGCTGTCGGGCGGCGAGCAGCAGATGCTGGCCGTCGCCCGCGCACTGATGAGCGCGCCGCGCCTCCTCCTCCTCGACGAACCCTCGCTCGGCCTCGCGCCGCAGATGGTCGACCGCATCTTCGACATCGTCGAGGCGCTGCGCGACGAGGGCATCTCGATCCTCCTGGTGGAGCAGAACGCGACCCTCGCGCTGCAGGTGGCCAGCCACGCCGTCGTCCTCGCCAACGGGGCGGTCGCGGCCGAGGGCGATCCGCAGGCCATCGCGCGCGACGCGGTGCTGCGCGAAGCCTACCTGGCGGCCTGAGCGATGGATGTCGTCATCCAGCAGCTCATCAACGCGGTCAGCCTGGGCGGGGTCTACGCGATGCTGGCGCTGGGCCTGGCGATCGTCTTCTCGATCGTGCGGCTGATCAATTTCGCCCATGGCGAGATCATGACGGTCGGCGGCTACGGGATCTTCCTGTCGCTGGCCTTCGGGATGCCGCCCCTCGGTGCGCTGGCGATCGGCGTCGGCGCCGCGATGGTGATGGCGCTGGCGATGGAGCGGGCCGCCTTCCGCGCCATGCGCAGCGCCGATGTCGTGGCGCTCCTGATCACCAGCTTCGCGGTCTCCGAGATCCTGAAGGTCCTGTTCCAGAACACGATCTCGCCGCGGCCGGTGCCGATCTCGCTGCCGGCGGCCTGGTCCAGCAGCTATCGTGTCGGCGATATCGTGATCGGGGTCGGGCCGACGATCTCGATCTTCGTGGCGCTGGTGTCGCTCGCCGGGCTGACGCTGTTCCTTCGGCGCACGACCACCGGCATGGCGATGCGCGCCGCGGCCGAGGATTTCGAGATGCTGCGCCTGCTCGGCGTGCGCGCGGGGCGGGTGGTGGCGACGGCCTTCGCGATCTCGGGCGCGCTGGCGGGGGCGGCGGCGGTGGTCTGGACCGCCCAGCGCGGATCGGTCGATCCGATGATGGGCTTCTTCCCGGTCCTCAAGGCCTTCATCGCGACGGTGCTGGGCGGGCTCGGCAGTCTCGGCGGCGCCGTCCTGGGCGGCTTTGCCGTGGGCGCGATCGAGGTGATGACCCAGGCGTTCCTGCCCGAGGCCCTGTCGCCCTATCGCGACGCCATCGTGCTGGCCTGCGTGATCGCGGCCCTGCTGGTCCGCCCCGACGGCCTGCTGCCGGCGCGCTCCGGCGCCCGCTCCTGATCCCGGCGGCGCCAACCGGGGACGCGGCGTCGGGCCCGGCTCAGCGCTCCCAGTCGCTGACCTGGTAGCGCGACCGCGCCAGCCAGGCGGGCGCGATGGTGACGCCCCAGCCGGGGGCATCGGTCACCGTCGCATGGCCGTCCTCGATCCCGTAGGGATCCTCGACGAAGAGCCCGTACTGCCAGGGATAGTAGTCCTCGCGCTCGATCGAGAACTCGAGATAGCGCCCGGCATTCGGGATGGCGCGCAGGAGATGCATGGTGAAGAGCGTCACCAGCGTCAGGTTCGCGCAATGCGGCGTGACGGGCAGGCCGGCGTTCCCGGCCATGCGGCAGACACGCAGCGTCCGGCAGATGCCGCCGAGATAGAGGATGTCCGGCTG
>JBCBPG010000117.1:0-8721 GCA_039820865.1 Pseudomonadota bacterium | reverse complement strand
TTCAGGCGGCGAGCCGCGTGCTGGCGCCGGGGGGCCTCAACCTCGACGAGGCCGAGCAGATGGTCGCCGTGCAGGCGCTCGACTGGGGTTATGGCGCGCAGCCGCCGCTCTATACCTGGCTGCAGATCGCGGTGTTCCAGGTGACCGGCGAGGGCAAGCTCGGCCTCGCGCTCTTAAGAACGGCGCGCTGGCGGCGACGGTGCTGGGGCTGTGGCTCATGGCGCGGATGCTGGGCGGCGACCGGCGCGTGGCCCTGGTGGCGAGCCTCGGCGTCGTGCTGCTGCCGGCGACGGCCTGGGAGGCGCAGAACTCGCAGACCCATTCGGTCCTGGCGCTGACCATGGCGGTCTGGGCGATGCTGGCGGCCGTGCGGGCCGAGCGGCGGGGCGGGCTGGCCGACTATGCGCTGCTGGGTGTCGCGCTGGGGCTGGGGCTGCTCGCCAAGGGCACCTTCGCCTTCCTCGGCCTGGGGATCGTCGCGGCGCTGGCGCTGCGGGGCGCGGGGCTCGCGCGGATCGCGGTCGCGCTGGCGGTGATGGCGGCGGTGATCGCGCGCCCCGCGGTCTGGGCGATCCGGAACTGGGGCCTGACGACCGTCGACACCTACAAGTTCAAGATGGAGGACGAGGGCGGCGTCCTGACGGCCCTCGAAGGCGTCGCCGCGCTGGGCCAGGCGGTGGGCGCCGGCGCGGGCCTCGCGGTCGCCGCGGCGCTGATCGTCGTGCTGACCCGCCGCGCCGAGGGCCCGGCCGGGCCGGACGCGCGGCTGGTCGAGTGGAGCCTCGGCCTCGGCCTCGCCACCGTCGCGGTCGCGGTTCTCGCCGCGGGCGGGACCGAGGTGAAGGAGCGCTGGCTCCAGCCGCTGACCATCCTGCTGCCGCTGGTGCTGGCCTGCCGGCTGGCCCCGCGGCTGGCGCCCCCGGTCCTGAAGGTCTTTGCGGGGCTGGCCGCCGTGCTGGCGCTGGCGCTGCTGATCGGGGTGGGCGCAAACATGCGCCTCGGCGGCAAGAACCCGCCCTACCAGGCCGGGCCCTTCGCCGCGGCGGCCGCGGGCCTGCCGGGCGAGATCCTGGCCGCCGACTTCTACCTCGCCGGCAACCTCCGCCTCGCGCGGCCGGACCTGGCGGTCAAGGTCCCCAAGATGCGGCTGATGCCGGTGGCGCCGGCGCCTGTCGCGGCGGTCTGGTGGGCGCGCGACGACGCGGCGCGGGCAATGCCGGGCGATCTCGTCGCGCTGCTCGCTGCCGAGGGCCTTGCCGCCGGTGCCGCCACGGTCGACGCGCTGCCCTATCCCCCGCCGCACGAGGCGCGGGTCTTCCATCTCCACACCGCCCCGCTCGCGGACGCGGACAACTGACGTCAACGCCCGGGTCATCCGGGCCTATCAAGGGAGTGATCGCCATGGCCGTACTGGTCGACGAGAACACCAAGGTGATCTGCCAGGGCTTCACCGGCGCCCAGGGCACGTTCCACTCGGAGCAGGCGATCGCCTATGGCACGCAGATGGTCGGCGGCGTGACGCCGGGCAAGGGCGGGGGCACCCATCTCGGCCTGCCGGTCTTCGACACCGTGGGCGAGGCGCGCGAGGCGACGGGCTGCGATGCGAGCGTGATCTACGTGCCGCCCCCCTTCGCCGCCGACGCGATCCTCGAGGCGCTGGACGCCGAGATCCCGCTGATCGTCTGCATCACCGAGGGCATTCCCGTGATGGACATGATGAAGGTCAAGCGCGCGCTCTCGACCTCGACCTCGCGGCTGATCGGGCCGAACTGCCCCGGGGTCATCACGCCCGAGGCCTGCAAGATCGGCATCATGCCGGGCCATATCCACCAGCGCGGCCGGATCGGCATCGTCTCGCGCTCGGGCACGCTCACCTACGAGGCGGTGGCGCAGACCACGGCAGCCGGCCTCGGCCAGTCGACCTGCATCGGCATCGGCGGCGACCCGATCAAGGGCACCGAGCATATCGATGCGCTGGAGCTGCTGATGGGCGATCCGGAAACCGAGGCGATCATCATGATCGGCGAGATCGGCGGCTCGGCCGAGGAGCTGGCGGCCGACTATATCGGCCAGGAGAAGAAGGCCGGCCGCGGCAAGCCGGTGGCGGGCTTCATCGCGGGCCGCACGGCGCCTCCGGGCCGGCGCATGGGCCATGCCGGTGCGATCATCTCGGGCGGCAAGGGCGGCGCCGAGGACAAGATCGAGGCGATGGAGGCCAACGGCATCGTCGTCGCCGACAGCCCGGCGGGTCTCGGCGAGGCGCTGCTCAAGGCGATGGGCCGCTGAACGGCGCGCCCCGGCCATAGGGTGCGTGGAACGCGCCACCAGGGGCCTGCGGTGCGTTTCACGCACTCTCCGGCAGGGGCGGCGGGCAACCCGCCGGCGCCTGCCCGAAGGTCTGGCCGTCGAGGCCCGGGATGATCCGGGCCGTCGTCACCTGCTTCAGGAAGACCTTCACCTATACCGGCCGGGCGGGGCGGCCGGCGTTCTGGTGGTTCTTCCTCTTCACCACGCTCGTCGAGCTTGTGCCGGTCGTGCTGCTCTCCGTCCTGCTGGAAGAGGCGGCGGAGGGCTGGCTGACGTGGCTGTACCTTCTGGTGCTGCTCGTCACCGTGCCGCCGACCGTCGCGGTCACCTGGCGGCGGTTCCACGACATGGACCGTTCAGGCTTGTGGACGCTCGCGCTCATGGCGCTGATCTTCGCCCCCGAGGTGATGTTCCTGGCCGGGACCGACACCGACGCCTCGTCTCTCGTCGCGCTGGCGGGCAGTGCCTGGTGGATGATCTGGATGGCGTTTCCGGGGACCGAAGGCGAAAACCGCTTCGGCCGGCGCGACGGGGATCCCGACCCGGTCGAGGCGTTCTGAACGGGCGACCATGCGCGGCGCGATACGGGCCGGTGAGCGGTGGCGGCGCAGGAAAACCCGTCCTGACACTGCCACACGCTCACCTGGCGGTCTCGCCAACGGCACACGCATGCGGCGAGACGACGAAACAGGTACACGACAGACGCTACGGAAGCCGGGAAGCGAGGAACGACGAGGCACTGTTAACCCGGTCCGCCGGCGCGGCGTGTGTCGTACGACACAGCCGGGAGCGATCGGGCCGGTTCGTCGGGCTCGGCGAGCGCGGTGGCCAGGGCGAGGGTGGCGGCCATGGCGGCCAGCGCGGCGGCGACCAGGGCGAGGTCATAGCCGCCGCTGGACCAGAGCACCGAGCCCAGATGCGGCGAGAGCGCCAGCACCAGGTACCACGGCACGGCGAGCGCGCCGAGCACGCGGCCGAGCGCCTCCGCCCCCAGGACCCGGACGACGATCATCGGCTTGGCGATGCTGGCGACGCCGTAGCCGAGACCGAAGAGCAGCGCGAAGCCGACCGCGAAGCCCGCATTGGCCGGTGCCGCGGCCAGCATCAGCGTCCCGAGGCCCATGGCAGCATAGGACCAGAGCGCGAGCATCGCCGTGTCGCCCGGCCGGGCGAAGCGGATGTAGAGAAGGCGGGCCAGCACCTGCACCGGGCCGAGCAGGGCGGCAAGGGCGAGGGCCAGTGTCTCGGACTGCCCCGCCTCGACCAGCGCGGGCACCATGTGGGCCAGGACCAGCCCCTCCGGCAGCGCGATCAGGCCGAAGGCGAGGAACAGCCACCGGTAGGCGCGGCGTCCGCGTGCGCGGGCCAGCGCGTCGCGACCGGCTGTGCGACCGGCTGTGCGACCGGCGGTGCGACTGGCGGCGCAAGTGGCGGCCCGGCGCTCGGCCCGCGGCCGGGGACTGCAGCCTGGCTCGAGCATCGCGCCGCCGGCGAACATCAGCGGTGCGGTGACCAGCGCCGTGAGCGCCGCGAAGGCCAGGGTGGCGGTCTGCCAGTCATGCGCGGCGACCAGCCAGCCGGCCAGCGGGTAGGTGACCAGGGTGCAGAGCCCGCCGACGGTGGCGACGCCGGCGATCGCCCGGCCGGCGCGCGCGCTCATCGCGCGGGCGATGACGGCGAAGCAGGGTTCGTAGAGGCAGGCCGCCTGCGCGATGCCGATGACGGCCCAGGCCAGGATGAACTCGACCCGGGTCTCGAAGGCCGAGAGCCCGGCCAGCGCCGCGGCGCCGACAAGCGCGCCGAGCCCCATCACCCAGCGCCCGTGCCCGGCATCGATCAGCCGCCCCGCGACCGGCGCGGCCCAGGCCGAGGTGAGGAGGGCCGCGGTCAGCCCCAGCGTGAGATCGCCCTTGGCCAGCGCCGTCGTCCGCTCCCACTCCAGCAGCAGGGCGCCGAAGAGGTAGAAGAGCCCGCACCAGCCCGTCATCAGCCCGATGGCGAGGCAGAGAAGACCGCTCCGTTCGCGTCGCCGGCCGGTCCGCGTCGTGGTCGGCCCCGTTTCGTCAGCCATGCATCACCCATGCGTTGAAGGCTGGGTGACCCTAGCGACGGCGCGCCGCGGCGCCCTGTGCCCGGCGACACAGCGGCACCTGCAATTCATCGCGGGAGGCGGAAACCGGCACGGCGCGCGACGACACCGGGGGGCGCGGCGCACGGCCCCGGCCGGGCGGGTGGGGCACGGCGGCGACGCGGTCCCCGGGGTCGCACGCTCGTGTGCGCGGGCGGGGTGTTCAGCCGCGTGGAACGGGCGTATGCATCGATTGGAAGCTCTCTCTGCCTGCCGGAAGGGTAGGCTCCATTTCCGCGAGGTGCGCCTTGGCCAAGGATCAGAACACCGCCCCTTCCTTCAGCGAGACATCGTTCCTGCAGGGGCCCAACCTGGCCTATGTCGAGCAGCTCTACGCCGCCTGGGCGGCGAGCCCGGCCTCGGTCGACCCGTCCTGGGCCGAGTACTTCGCGGCGCTGGAGGAGGATCCCCGCGACGTCCGCGCCGAGGCCGAGGGCGCGCCCTGGTCGCGCACCGACTGGCCGCCGACGGCCAACGGCGAGCTGGTCGCGGCGCTGGACGGTCAGTGGGACCTGGTCCCCGGCATGGCGGCCAAGGGCAAGGAGGCCGCCAGGAAGATCGCGGCCAAGGCCGATGCCAAGGGAGAGCTGCTGGATGCGGCGGCGCTGCGCGCCTCGGTGCTCGATTCGATCCGGGCCATCATGTACATCCGCTCGTTCCGCTCGCGCGGGCACCTGGGCGCGGATCTCGACCCGCTGGGCCTGGTCGGGCGCAAGCATCACCCCGAATTCGACCCGGCCTTCTTCGGCTTCCAGGAGAAGGACCTCGACCGGCCGATCTTCATCGACCATGTGCTCGGCCTCGAATACGCGACGATGCGCGAGATCTCGACGCTGCTGAAGCGCACCTACCAGGGCACCTTCGCGCTGCAGTTCATGCACCTGCAGGACCCCGAGCCCAAGGGCTGGCTGCAGCAGCGCATCGAGGGCTTCGGCAAGGAGATCCAGTTCTCCAGGGAGGGCCGCAAGGCGATCCTGAACAAGCTGGTCGAGGCCGAGGGCTTCGAGAAGTACCTGCACGTCAAGTACCAGGGCACCAAGCGCTTCGGCCTGGACGGCGGCGAGGCGCTGGTGCCGGCGATGGAGCAGATCATCAAGCGCGGCGGTGCGCTGGGCGCCAAGGAGATCATCGTCGGCATGCCGCATCGCGGCCGGCTGAACGTGCTGGCCAACGTGATGGCCAAGCCGTTCCGGGCGATCTTCAACGAGTTCCAGGGCGGCAGCTTCAAGCCCGACGATGTCGAGGGCTCGGGCGACGTCAAGTACCACCTGGGCGCCTCGTCGGACCGCGAGTTCGACGGCAACTCGGTGCATCTCAGCCTCACCGCCAATCCCAGCCACCTGGAGGCGGTGAACCCGGTCGTCATCGGCAAGGCGCGCGCCAAGCAGGAGCTGTTCGACAACGACCGGCGCACGGTGATCCCGGTGCTGCTGCATGGCGACGCGGCCTTTGCCGGGCAGGGCGTGGTGGCGGAGTGCTTCGGCCTCTCGGGCCTCAAGGGCCACAAGACCGGCGGCACGATCCATATCGTGGTGAACAACCAGATCGGCTTCACCACCGCGCCGCATCACAGCCGGTCGAGCCCCTATCCGACCGACATCGCCAAGATCGTCGACTGTCCGATCTTCCACGTGAACGGCGACGACCCCGAGGCGGTGGTGCATGCCGCCAAGGTCGCGACCGAGTTCCGCCAGAAGTTCGGGCGCGACGTCGTCATCGACATCTTCTGTTATCGCCGCTTTGGCCATAACGAGGGTGACGAGCCGATGTTCACCCAGCCGCAGATGTACACGGCGATCAAGACCAAGAAGACGACGCTGTCGCTCTACAACGAGCGCCTCGTGGCCGACGGCCTGCTGGCCGAGGGCGAGGTCGAGGAGATGAAGGCCGCCTTCCAGCAGTACCTGGCCGACGAGTTCGAGGCCGGCAAGGAGTACCGCCCGAACAAGGCGGACTGGCTGGACGGGCGCTGGCAGGGGCTCAGCCGCAACGACGGCGAGTACCAGCGCGGCCAGACCGCGGTGCCCGAGCCGATCCTGCGCCGCGTCGGCCAGGCGCTGCACACCCTGCCCGAGGGCTTCACGCCCCACCGCACGATCTCGCGCCTGCTCGACAACAAGCGCCAGATGATCGAGACGGGCGAGGGCATCGACTGGGCCACGGCCGAGGCGCTGGCCTTCGGCACGCTGATGCAGGAGGGCTACAAGGTCCGCCTGTCGGGCCAGGACAGCGTGCGCGGCACCTTCAGCCAGCGCCATGCCGGCGTGACCGACCAGGTGACCGAGGAGCGCTACTTCCCGCTCAACGGCATGGAGGGCAAGACGGGCTCGCTCGAGGTCATCGACTCGATGCTCTCGGAATACGCGGTGCTGGGCTTCGAGTACGGCTACTCGCTGGCCGAACCGGACGCGCTGACGATGTGGGAGGCGCAGTTCGGCGACTTCGCCAACGGCGCGCAGATCATCTTCGACCAGTTCGTCTGCTCGGGCGAGCGCAAGTGGCTGCGCATGTCGGGCCTGGTCTGCCTGCTGCCGCACGGCTTCGAGGGACAGGGCCCCGAGCACTCCTCGGCGCGGCTGGAGCGGTTCCTGCAGAACTTGGCCGAGGACAACTGGATCGTCGCCAACTGCACGACGCCGGCGAACTACTTCCACATCCTGCGCCGCCAGTTGCACCGGAGCTTCCGCAAGCCGCTGATCCTGATGACGCCGAAGTCGCTGCTCCGCCACAAGCGCTGCGTCTCGACGCTGGCCGAGATGGCCGAGGGGTCGAGCTTTCACCGCGTGCTCTGGGACGATGCGCAGCTCGGCCTCAGCGACCTGGCGCTGAAGCCGGATGCCGAGATCAAGCGCGTCGTGCTCTCGTCGGGCAAGGTCTACTACGACCTGCTGGAGACCCGCGATGCCGAGGGGCTGGAGGACGTCTACCTGCTCCGCCTCGAACAGTTCTATCCCTTCCCCGCGCTCAGCCTGATGCGCGAGCTGGCCCGCTTCCCCAATGCCGAGGTGATCTGGTGCCAGGAAGAGCCGAAGAACCAGGGCGGCTGGTTCTTCGTCGAGCCGAACATCGAATGGGTGCTGAGCCGGAACGG
The DNA here is from genome assembly GCA_039820865.1 of Pseudomonadota bacterium. GTDB lineage: Bacteria > Pseudomonadota > Alphaproteobacteria > Rhodobacterales > Rhodobacteraceae > Thermohalobaculum. The sequence goes on along the minus strand of JBCBPG010000117.1, from coordinate 1,195 downwards.
CGCGGCGCGGACGCGGGCCAGCTATGCCGGGCGCCCGGCGGCGGCCTCGCCCGCGACCGGCCTGGCCAGCCAGCACAAGCATGAACAGCAGGCGCTGGTCGCCGCGGCGCTGGGTCTCGCCCAGGACTGAGAAGGAAGAGGTCATGGCAGTTGAAGTGCGCGTCCCCACGCTCGGCGAGAGCGTGACCGAGGCGACGGTCGCGAGCTGGTTCAAGAAGCCGGGCGACACGGTGGCCGCCGACGAGGTGCTGTGCGAGCTGGAGACCGACAAGGTCTCGGTCGAGGTGCCCTCGCCCGGTGCGGGCACGCTGGGCGAGGTCGTCGCGGCTGAGGGCGCGACCGTCGGCGTCGACGCGCTGCTGGCGACGATCGAGACCGGCGGTGCCGCCGCGACGGCCGCGCCGTCGTCGAACGGGGCGCAGGCTGTGGCGGGCAACGGGGCGGCGGCGGCGCCGGCACCGGCCGCGGCCTCGGCCACGGCGAGTGTCGACGTGACCGTGCCGACGCTGGGCGAGAGCGTGACCGAGGCGACGGTGTCGAGCTGGTTCAAGGCGGTCGGCGAGGCGGTCGAGGCGGACGAGACGCTCTGCGAGCTGGAAACCGACAAGGTCTCGGTCGAGGTGCCCGCGCCGCAGGCCGGCACGCTGACGGAGATCGTCGCGGGCGAGGGCTCGACCGTGGGCGTCGGCGCCGTGATCGCGCGCATGACCGGCGGCGGGGCCGCGGTGGGTGCCGCGGCGGCCGCCCCGGCCGCGGCGCCGGCCCCCGCCGCGACGGGCGCGCGCGATGTCGAGGACGCGCCCTCGGCCAAGAAGGCGATGGCCGAGGCCGGGCTCAGCCGCGACCAGGTGCAGGGCACCGGCCGCGACGGGCGGGTGATGAAGGAGGACGTCGCGCGCGCCGCCGCGGCGCCTGCGCCTTCGGCTCCGGCGCCCGCCCCGGCACCCGCCCCCTCACCGGCGCCGGCTGCGCGGGCGCCCTCGCCGGCCACGGATGCGCCGCGCGAGAAGCGGGTGAAGATGACGCGCCTGCGCCAGACCATCGCGCGGCGCCTGAAGGAGGCGCAGAACACCGCCGCGATGCTGACCACCTATAACGAGGTGGACATGACCGCGGTGATGGACATCCGCAACGAGTACAAGGCGGTCTTCGAGAAGAAGCACGGCGTGAAGCTCGGCTTCATGAGCTTCTTCGT
>JBCBPG010000116.1:0-8768 GCA_039820865.1 Pseudomonadota bacterium | reverse complement strand
GCGCTCGTTATGGCGCTCGGCCTCGATGTGCACCTTCGAGACCAGCGGGCAGGTGGCGTCGACATAGACCATCTCGCGCCGCGCCGCCTCGGCCGGCACGGCCTTGGGCACGCCATGGGCCGAGAAGACCACCGGCCGGTCGTTCGGGCACTCGTCCAGTTCCTCGACGAAGACCGCGCCCTTGCCGCGCAGTTCGTCCACGACATGGGCGTTGTGCACGATCTCGTGGCGCACATAGACGGGCGCGCCCCATTTCTCGAGCGCCATCTCCACGATCTCGATGGCACGGACCACGCCGGCACAGAAACCGCGCGGGCCGGCCAGCAGCAGGGTCATGGGCGGTTTGGTCATCAGGGGGCGCTCCTCGCCTTGAGCCTGTCTCGCCGGTCGCGGGGGCCGCGCCCGCCGGCCGTCGCGCGCCCGTCGCCGGCACGCGCCATGTACGGCACCTCGCCACCGCACGTGGCGTCGGGCTAGCCGGATTCCCCAGCCACGTCCACGTCCAACCTGCCTGCCGGGTCACGGACGCACAAGACGGTCAGGTGCCGCGGATCCTGCGCCTCCGAGCGTGGGCGATGGCCTGACCCCGGCGCACCGCCCGGTCGCCATCGATGCATGACAGTCGCTGACGGGTCGACGATGCGCCTCGCCCTCCTGTTCGCCACCGCCCTGGCCGGCTGCGCCCGCGAGGCGCAGACGCTGATCGCAGCACCGCCAGGCCGCGACCTGCCGGGGCGATGATCCAGCATCCTCGCGTCGGGGTCATGCGGCTGCAAGAGGGGCTGATCGTCGTTGGGATGATCGAAGAGGGCGTGGCGTCGGAGATCTGCGTGCGCGGTCTCGCCGAAAGCGCGGACGCCCTTGGTCGCGACGAGATCGAGGGGACCGAGAGTGCCTCGACAGTCCGCACGACGTTCAACGCGCGCTGCGCGGACGGACCGGGTTTCGTGCCGACCATGCGCAGGCGGGGCGACGACGAGCCGGTAGCGCACGGGACCGCCGGTCCCCGGGGGGGACCTTGTCGTCGCGGGGGCGTGCCGGCTGCGCCCATGAGCCCGCCAGACCCGGCCAGCCGGCCCCGCTCAGCGCCGCTCGATGCCCAGCCGGCGGTACCACGGCGCCAGATCCGCCTGCGGGCCCGGCTGCTCGCGCGAGGCCAGCTCGACATCGCGCAGCCCGTCGAGGAACCGCTGTCGCGCCTCCGGCAGGTGCTCGCGCTCCATCGCCGGGCAGACGCGGTTCTCCAGGAACCACCCGACGGTGCGCAGCCCCGTCCGCACGCCCGCCATCGTCACGACGCCCTCGCCCACCATGAAGGGGGGCAGGTCGAGCAGCCTCGCGGCATAGGGCCCGCCCGACTCGCGACAGACCGCGCGCCCCGTGCGGGGGCTGAGATAGGCGAGGTCGTGGCGCACCCCCGTCGCCGCACAGCGGCTGAGGTCCAGCCCGAAGCCCAGCGTCGACAGGAACACCGTCTCCCACATCACGTAGAGCCCCTGCCAGCCGCGCGGCCGGCTGCACAGCGCCTCGATCATCTCCAGCGTCGCCTCGTAGAGGTCGAAATCCGCCTCCCGCTCGGGCACGAAGGCCACGACGAGGCTGGAGAGCGCGTTGAAGCCCGCCAGCGCGTGGCGATCCTCCATCAGCATTGACGCGCGCATCTTCAGCGGCTCGATCTTGTAGCTGCCGATATGATCCTCGAGGCGCGCCCGCCATTCGAGGGTGAGCTGCGAGCCCGGCTGCATCGTGGCGCCGAGGCGCGAGGACTGTCCCCCGCGCACGACGCCGGAATGCCGGCCATGTGCCTCGGTCAGGACCTCGATGATCATCGAGCCCTCGCCATGCGGCCGCGCCGCCAGCAGCACGCCCTGATCGCGCCACTCCATCGCCTGCTCCCCCGCCGTCGCCGCCCCGCCCTGCACCGTCATCCGCGTCCCCTGCAATCCCTCGCGTCCCCGGCCCGGCCGGCAGACCGCGCCCTCAGCACCCCGGCGCGACCGGCAGCAGGTGGCGCCCGCGCGGATCCTCGACCTCGAGCACCCAGAGGTCACGGTCGCGCCCGCGCCGCCGCGCGACGGTCGCGTCCACCTCCCCCTCGGCGCCCGGCGCCATCTCCTCCACAAAGGCGTCCTCGCCCGGCAGTGCCCCCGGAAACCCGCCCGGCGCCCGCGCCCAGAGGGATGCCCTGCCGTCCATGAAGGAGACCTTTATCAGCACGTCTCCTGCCGTAGCGTCACCTCGTGCAACGACATGCATGAAGACCCCTGCCGCCTCGAGCCGCGCGCGGTAGGCCGCCACCCACAGATCCGTCGTCAGCCGCATCGCCACCTCCGAACGCCGGCACGCCCCCGGCGACGTCGCCATGGCCGCCCGGCAGTCAGTCGACTCATCGTGAAAACTGCGCGTTCGTTCCGTCTCCGCCCGGGCGTGAATGCCAGGTTGGCCTCATGTCGAAGGGCGACACAGTCAGTGGCAAGCGCAAAGAGCCCAGGATCCACGGCATCGGGAAGCCGAGGTCAGTGACGACCACGAGATCCCGATGCCCGGCGGCATCGCCCTCGGCGAGTATCCCGCCCCCGACGACCGGTCGCCCGCCTGCGGCAAGGCCCGTTCCGGTCCGTTCCGGTGCCGGGAAGCCCGATGCCGCTGCGTCGTCGCCGATCCACCGTCGATCCGTCAACCGCCGGCACGCCACAGGTGCGCCTCTCCCGGTGCGGGCGCTGCGCCAGCGAACAGGCAGCCCTGCTCGCCAGGCGCCCGAGCCCACTGCTGACGCGCGCGCCCGGGAGATCGACATCGCCGCTGCGCACGGTCCCGCGCATCGCCCGCCCTGCGGCGGCGCAGCGCATCCCCTCGCACGGCCCCCCCTCGCACGGCCCCCTCGCAAGGTCCGCGCGTCTCGGCGGCCGAGGGGCTGCTGGTGCAGAACCAGGGCGCGCAGCACGGCTGCCACTCCTGCGGCGTGGCGACGCCGCGGACGCGCGCCAACGCCCACCACAATCCGCCGGACGAGGTGCAGACGCCCTGTGCCCGCGCGCTGATCGAGGAGGTCTGAGGGATCCTCTGCCCTCTCCCTGCCTCCTGCCCTGCCTCATGCCGGGAAGCCCCTGATGCTCGACCGAACAGGGGGGCAGGGTATTGGTGCCGACCTTCATGATCCGCGTCGCCTGCCGCCGACACGGTATCCACCCCATCAAGGATCCGAGCGAGGCCGGCACCCGCCAACCCATCGCCTGGGCAGACCTCGAGCGCCGGACATCCCGGCGCCAAGCATGCCAGCAAACATCGCTGCCGCAGGATCCGACCGCCGGGAACCGGGGTGCGTCCCGCACCCGCCCACGTCACTCTGCGCGCCATGACGTTACCATCCAGCGAACGCTGCGAGGTCTGGGGGCGCAACGGAATCTTCATCGAGACCGGCCCAGCATGACGCAGGGAGGGAGCGCGCTGCGAAGCCTGCCGATGGGTCCGTGCTCTATGGACTACCGCCGGGGCTGCCGCGGGGGCTGTCGCCGGGACTGTCGCGGGGTCCCCTTGCTAGGCGCCGTCCTTCCAGTCGAGGCCGATCTCGCGGTAGCGCTCGGCCTCGTCCAGCCAGCCCGGGCGGACGCGGACGGTGACGAAGAGGTGGCAGGGGCGGTCGAGGAGCTCGGTCAGCTCGCGCCGCGCCTCGGTCGAGATCGCCTTCATCGTCGTGCCGCCCTTGCCCAGCACGATCCCTTTGTGGCCATCGCGCGCGACATAGACGAATGTTCGATCCGGGCCGAGCCGTCGTCGCGCTCCTCCCAGGCCTCGGTCTCGACGGTGAGCTGGTAGGGCAGCTCCTGGTGCAGGCGCAGCGTCAGCTTCTCGCGCGTGATCTCGGCGGCCAGCAGGCGCATCGGCAGGTCGGCCACCTGCTCGGCCGGATAGTGCCAGGGCCCCTCGGGCATGGCACCGGCCAGCCACTCCTTGAGGTCCTCGACGCCATACCCCTTCTCGGCCGAGATCATGAAGGTCGCGGCGAAGGGACGGCGTGCGTTCAGCGCCTCCGCCAGCGCGAGCAGCTGCTCGGCCTTGACCCGGTCGATCTTGTTGATCGCCAGCGCCACCGGGGTCGCGGCGGGGACGTGGGCGTCCAGCGTGTCGAGGATCGCCTCGACGCCCTCGGTCAGGCCGCGATGCGCCTCGATCATCAGCACGACGACATCGGCCTCGGCCGCGCCCGACCAGGCCGCCGAGACCATGGCACGGTCGAGCCGGCGGCGTGGGCGGAAGAGACCAGGCGTATCGACGAAGACGATCTGCGCCAGACCGTGCAGCGCCACGCCGCGGATACGCGCCCGCGTCGTCTGCACCTTGTGCGTCACGATCGAGACCTTGGCGCCGACCATGCGGTTGAGCAGCGTCGACTTGCCGGCATTGGGCTCGCCGATCAGCGCGACGAAGCCGCAGCGCCCGCCCTCGACGGCACCCGGCATCAGCTGGGGCGTGGCCGCGGGCGCCTCCGGCGTCGGGGCCTCCGGGGCCGGCCCCTTCGGCGCACCCTCCTCGTCAGCCATCGTGCTCTCCTGCCGGAACCGAGGGGGCCGCGGCCTCGAGACGGTCGAGGAGCCGGGCGGCGGCGGCCTGCTCGGCCTGGCGCTTGCCGGCGGCCTCGCCGGTTGCGCTCTCGCCCGTCTCCAGGCGCACGGTCATCTCGAAGCGGGGCGCGTGGTCGGGCCCCTGGCGACCGGCCTCCTCGTAGACCGGCAGGCCGAGACCGCGTGCCTGGGCCCAGGCCTGCAGCGCGCTCTTGGCATCGGTCGGCACGGCGCGCGCGGCGCCGATGCGCCCGCCCCAGTGGCCGAGGATCATCGCCCGCGCCGCCTCCAGCCCGCCATCGAGATAGACCGCCGCGATCACCGCCTCCATCGCGTCGGCCAGGATCGCCTTCTTGCGCCGCCCGCCGGACAGGCTCTCCGACCGCCCCAGCACCAGGTGCTCGCCGAGGCCGAGCTCGACGGCGATGTCCGCCAGCGTCTCGCGGCGGACAAGCTCATTGAGCCGCGGCGCCAGCGTGCCCTCGGCCTCCTCCGGAAAGGCGGCCATCAGCGCCTCGGCCACCACCAGGCCCAGCACGCGGTCGCCCAGGAACTCGAGGCGCTGGTTGTCGGGCCGCGCGCTGCCGGCGGCCGAGGCATGGGTCAGCGCCTCGGCGAGCCGCTCGGGAACGGCGAAGCGGTGGCCGATGCGCCGCGCCGCCGCCTCGACATCGCGCGCGCTGCCGGGCCTGGCGCGCATCACTCGACAGCCTCGAGGAAGCGCAGGCCCCCGTCGCCAAGCGCGAAGTGCACGAAGGCCAACTCCGCGCTCAGCGACGCGAGCGGCACCGGGCCGAGCGCGGCGAACCGGCTGTCGACCGCGTTGTCGCGGTGGTCGCCCATCACGAAGAGATGCGCTGGCGGAACGACGACCGGCGCCAGGTCGTCCGCGGCCGCGCCGCCGCCGGTCTCGCCAAGGACGCCATCGACGTTCAGCACGGTATGGGTCGCGCCCCCCGGCAGCGTCTCGCGCCAGCGCTGCTGCACGCAGGGCCCGCCCGGTGCGGGCCGGGGCGGGGCACAGCGGGGCAGGCGCGGCGGCGTGCCGTAGCGCTCAAAGCGCACCACCCGGTCCTCGAGTTGCACCATGGTCGCCGGCACGCCGTCGATGGCCAGCACACCCCCGCTCACCGCCACCTGCTCGTCGGGGAGCGCGATCACCCGGGCGATCTGCTCGGCGCCGTCGGGGCGGCGGAAGGCCACGACCGACCCGCGCGCAGGCATCCCGTCGGGCGCCCAGCCCACGACCCGGTCGCCGGGCAGCAGACCGGGCAGCATCGAGCCTGACGGGACAGCGTAATACCCCCCACCCATCAGCCGCGCCGCAAGCGGCGGGCCGAAGAGCGCGGCGGCCAGGCAGCCGCCGACCGGCAGGATCGTCCAGAGCGCGAGCTTGGTTGCCCGCCCGCTCACTCGATCCCCTGGAAGAAGCGGTCGGCGCGCCAGTTCCAGACCTGCCAGAACGGGCCGTCCGAGCTCATCGCGATCACGTCGGCGCGCCCGATCAGGTTCTCGAACGGCACGTAGCCGACATCGTTGAACCGGCTGTCGATCGAGTTGTCGCGGTTGTCGCCCATGAAGAAGAAGTGCCCCTCGGGCACCGTGAAGACCGGCGTGTTGTCCTGGTTGCGCAGACCCCCCGCGACACCGTCCATCGGCCCCTCGATGTTCAGCAGCCGGTGCGTCGGCCCGCCGGGGAAGGTCTCGAGATACTGCTCCTTCACGCACTGCTCCCCCGGGCGGACGGCCCGGTTCTGGCAGCGCGGCGGGCGCAGCGGCGTGCCGCGGCGGACATAGTCCTCGACATAGTCGTCGATCCGCTCGGTCTGCAGCGCCTCGCCGTTCAGGTGCAGGATGCCGCCGACCACCTGGATCCGGTCGCCCGGCAGGCCGACGACGCGCTTCACATAGTCCTGGCAGTCGTTGGCGCCCTGCGCGCGGCCGGTCGTGATCGAGGTCACGAAGTTCACCACCGTCGTCACCGGCCCCTCGCTGCAGGCGTCATGGCGGGGGTGCTTGAAGACCACCACGTCGCCGCGCTCGGGCTCGGCCGACCAGACGCGGCCGTCGAACATGCCGGGCGCGAAGGGGAAGGAGTAGTTCGAGTAGCCGTAGGAGTACTTGGTCACGAAGAGGTAGTCGCCGACCAGCAGCGTCGGCTTCATCGAGCCCGACGGGATCGAGAACGGCTGGAACAGGAACGACCGGAAGGCTGCCGCGATCACCAGCGCCCAGAACACGGTCTTGATCGTGTCCCAGAGCCCGCCGCCCTTGGACTTGTCGTCGCTCTCTTGGGCCGTCGCCATGGGCTCTCCTCAGGCGCTCGGCGCGCCGTCGCCGTCGTTCATGCGCAGCAGGCGCGATGGGGGCTTCCCGCCATCGCGGCCGGCTACGATCCGCGTCGTTCACGCGCGCGCTGCGTCTTTGACGATCCACGGCCGGTGCTGTCAATGCCGGGGCGCGACCGGGGGCACCCGGCTTCGACGCGGCGGCCCCTCGCCCGCACCCTCATCGCCACCCTCTCGGGGGCGCGCATGGTCCCTATGCGGGCCGCGCCTCGATCACGACGAAGGCCTGGGCATAGGGGTGATCGTCGGTGATCGTCACGTGCACATGCACCGCGTGACCCGCCGGGACCAGCGCCATCAGCCGCGCCGCCGCGCCGCCGTGGAGCCGCATGGTCGGCTGGCCGGTGGCAAGGTTCACCACCTCCATCTCGCGCCAGTTGACGCCCATGCGCACGCCTGAGCCCAGCGCCTTGGAGCAGGCCTCCTTCGCCGCCCAGCGCTTGGCATAGGAGGCCGCCCGCTCGCGCCGCCGCTCGCTGCGGTCCTGCTCGATCTCGGTGAAGACGCGCTGGACGAAGCGGTCGCCGAACCGCTCCAGCGTCCCCTCGATCCGCCGGATATCCGCAAGGTCAGTGCCGATGCCGATGATCATGGGGAGGTTCTGCGGAATGCCGGGCCCGCGAGCAAGCCGTCATCCGCCGAAGATCGGCGAAGAGCCCCGGGACGAAGCCGGTTGTCTCACGTCTTCCTCTGTTCATCCGCCGAGGACGAGGCGTCGCCCCTTGCACCATGGCGACGATGGCGTGCGGATCGAGACGCTGGCCAGGCTGCCGGACCAGGCCGTCAGGCGTAGCCTGGAGCGACGGCTGGCCGGCATGCCCCGGCGCGCGCTGGAGATCGCCGGCACCTGGCGCAACGAGGCCCTCGCGCGGATCCGGGCGCTGCTCGACGCGGCGCGAGCGGTCAAGCCGATGCCGCATCCAACGGCCGAACGGTGCCGGTCTGCGCTGTCGGTGACGCCTGGCCGCTGCTTCCGGGCCACTGCCGATCGGGCAGCAGGCAGGTCATCGCCTCGTACTGGCTCAGAAAGACCTTTCCGTTGAGGTGGTCGAGGAAGTCCGTTCTCGCCAGTCTGTCCATCACCGGGCCCTTCACCTCGGACAGATGGAAGCCGACGCCCAGGCCTTTCAGACGCTGATTGATGGCTTCGAGGCTCTCGAGCGCGGAGAAATCGATCTCGTTCACCGCGGAGCACATGATGACGACGTGCTCGATGGGGCAGTCCGCGGCGACGCGGTCCTGAACGAGATCCTCGAGAAAGCGCGCATTCGCAAAGAACAGGCTCTCGTCGACGCGGAGCGTGAGTAGTGATGCGTCGGTCAGGACGTCGTGCCGGTTGATGTTGCGGAAGTGCTGGGTGCCCGGGACAAGGCCCACCTCGGCGACATGGGGGCGCGAGGTCTTGTAGAGGTGGAGCGCGATGGAGAGGATCACCCCGGCGGACACACCGGCTTCAACCCCGAGACCCAGCGTCAGCAGGATCGTCGCGAGGACCGCGGCGAAGTCGGCCTTGGAGTAGGCGAAGCTGCGGCGCAGGATGGAGAAGTCCACGAGGCCCAGCACCGCGACGATGATCGTCGCCGCCAGCGTCGCCTTCGGCAGGAAGTAGACGAGCGGCGTGAGGGCGACGGCAGCCACGGCGAGCCCCACGGCAGTGAACGCGCCGGCGGCCGGTGTCTCGGCGCCCGCGTCGAAGTTGACGACCGAGCGCGCGAAGCCGCCGGTGACCGGATAGCCACCCGTGAACGCCGCCCCCAGATTGGCGGCGCCGAGGCCGATGAGCTCCTGGTTCGGGTCGATGCGCTGGCGCTTCCTGGCGGCCAGGGTCTGGGCGACGGAGACGGATTCGACGAACCCG
>JBCBPG010000115.1:0-8784 GCA_039820865.1 Pseudomonadota bacterium | reverse complement strand
CCGCCCGGGCGCGGAGGCGGTCTATGCGGCGGTCTGTCTCGAGATCGGCTCGCGCCAGCCGGCGGATGTCACGACCTGCTCGGATGTCGACATGATGCGCAGCAAGGCCGACGGGCGGTTCCTGCGCAAGGACGGGACGCCGATCGCGTGAGGGCTCAGGCCAGCGCGCCCGCGACCTCGGCAAGGAGCGTGGTGCCGAGGATGGCGAAGAAGACGGCGACGCCGGCAGTGATGGCCCGGCCCGCGCGGGCGAAGGCGGCCGCGGCAGGGCGGGTCGAGAAGGCCAGCGCATAGGCCGTGTGCCCCGCGCAGCCGACCGCGACGCTGCCGGCGACCATGATCGCGATGGCGGCGGGCGTCGCCTCGCCCGCGGGGAAGATCGAGACCAGGACCAGCCAGGTCGTCAGCGCCTTGGGATTGGCGGCCAGCACCGCGAGCGTCATGGCGAAGGCCGCGCGGGGGGTCATCACGCGGCCCTCCCCGGCCGCGGCCGACCAGGCGAGCGCGCGGCGGGCATAGCGGATCGCGAAGACGATCAGCAGCGTGCCGCCGAGCGCGGTGAGCGCGGGCTGCGCCCAGGGAAAGGCGGTGAAGACGATGCGCGCGCCGGTCAGCGCCAGCGTCGCCCAGACCAGCATGCCGATGCCGATGGCGGGGATCACGGCGAGTGCTGCGCGCCGGCCTGAGCCGAGCGCGATGGCGATCGTGGTGAAGACGTTGGGGCCGGGCGAGAGGATGTTGGCGCCGAGCACGGCCCAGGCCGTCACCATCTCGGCCCAGGGCAGGCCGGCGCTCATCGAGCGGGCCGCCGGATCACGGCGCCCCGCCCGGTGGCGTCACGCGCCTCAGGCCATCTCGCGCGGTGCGGTGGCCAGCATCGCCGGCGTTTCGCGGAAATCGTCGAACCAGCCCGCGATCTTGGGCGCGTCCTTGCGCCAGTTCGTGCCCGAGAAGCGGAAGTCGAGATAGCCGAGCGCCGAGGCCAGCGCGATGTGGTCGATGCGGATCGCGCCGTCGGTGACCGCGTCGGCATCGGCCTCGAACGCGGCGATCGAGCGGGCGATCTTGGCCTGGTAGCCGTCGACGACGGGCTGGTGACGCTGGGCCGCGGGGCGCAGGCGATGCTCGTAGGCCGAGAGGACGCCCGATTCCATCACGCCGTCGGCCATCGCCTCGCGCGTCAGCACCGCGAAGTCGCCCGGGGGGTAGAGACCGCCGCCGGTGAGCTCGTCAAGATAGCGGGTGATCACGCGGCTGTCGTGGATCGTCTTGCCGTCGTCGGTGACGAGGCAGGGGATGCGGCCGAGCGGGTTGGCGCCCACCACCAGCTTGTTCGGCTGGGTCGGCGTGCCGGAACCGGGCACGAGCTGCACGCCCTCGACGCGGTTCCGGAGGTAGAGGACCAGCATCACTTTCCGCACGAAGGGCGAGGTCGGGGAGAAGTACAGCTTCACTTGGGGCTCCTCTGGCGATCGGCGGTCTCACCCGTGGCGGGGGCCGCGTCATCGGGATGCTGGGCCGGTCGTGGCCGGCGGTCCTCGGTGGACCCGTTGTCCGTCTCCTCGGACGGGCGGGCGCGGAACAGGCGGGCGAGCACCATCGAGGTGCGCGGGGTGTAGGCGTAGGGCGCGGACGGGGCCGCCCCCGGGCGCCGCGATGCACGATAGAGGGCGAAGCCCACGAGTGAAAGATGCGCGATCGCGATCAGGTCGAACATCGCGCCGAGGCCCGCGACGGCAATCGTCTCGGCCGCCACCAGCGGTGCCGCGATGGCACCCAGGGTAAAGAAGAAGATGATCGAGGCGTTCAGGTCGACGATGAAGTCCGCCGGCGCGAAGTCGTTGGCATAGGTCGTCGCCACCGAGTGCAGCGGGAAGGCGGTCGCGCCGAACAGCGCCGAGCCGAGGCAGAGCATCAGGATCGGCGGATCGGTCGTGGGGTCCGGCGCGCCGATGCCGTGGGCGAGGAGCGCGCAGGCGGGCACGGCGAGGAGCGAGGTCCCGATCAGCACGCGGCGCCTGTCGAACCGGTCCGCCAGCCAGCCGACAGGCAGCTGCGCCAGCGCGCCGCCCAGCATGCCGGACGCCAGGAACAGCGCCACCCCGCCGGCACCCAGCCCGTAGCCGAGCGCGAAGACCGGCCCCACCATCCGGAACGCCGCAGCCGAGAGGGCGGCGACCAGCACCGCGGCCATCGCGGTCGGCGAGAGGCGCCAGGCGGCGGCCGGGCGCAGCCGCGGTGCCTCGGTCGTCGCCGGCGCCGCGCGGGTCGAGAGCGCCAGCGGCAGCAGGCAGAGGCAGCAGAACATCGCGACGATGTTGTAGGCGGCGAAGGACAGCGGATCGAGCACCGCCACCACCGCCTGCGCCGTGATCTGCCCGCCGAGATCGACCATGCGGAAGATGCCGTAGACGCGGCCGCGGATGCGGTTCGGCGTCTTCGCCTGCAGCCAGCTCTCGATCACGGTATAGGCGGTGGCGATGGCGATGCCGGTCAGCACGCGCAGCGCCGCCCAGTAGTACGGCCCCTCGAGCACCGGGTGCAGCAGCGCGCCGACTGCGCCGATGGCGGCGGCGGCGGCGAAGACGCGGCTGTGCCCGACGTTGCCGATCAGCCGGGGTGCCAGGAAACAGCCGACTAGAAAGCCCGCGAAATGGGCCGAGCCCATCAGGCCGATCTCGCGCGCGGTGAAGCCGCGGGCCGAGGCCGCGATGGCATCGAGTGGCCCGAGCGAGCCCGAGCCCATCTGCACGAGGAAGATCGAGGCGAAGAGGGCGGCGAAGGAGATGACGGCGGTCATGGGCGCCTGTGGGGGTGTGTGGGGGTGCGTGTCGGTGCTGCGGCGGGCGGCGGGCAGCCGGCCGATTCGCCGGTTGCCACGCGGGTGGGGTGGGTCGGCCGACCCCTGCGAGACGACCATGGCGCGATCATGCCCCGGGCGCCACAACCCTCGCTACCCAATCTGCGTCAGGACGGGACGCATCCACGATGACCGTCGCACCCGCCAAGGTAAATCACTCCTAAAATGCCTGACAGACCGGTAATGACCTGCGTGTCGCGAACGGGCAGCGAAAGCCATGCCGGCGCGACGGGTCGAAGAACTTGACCGCTCTCATGCAGTCGAGTTTGGACCGAGGTAAGTAACCATGCTGCGCATCATTCTTGTGGACGCCGCGATCGCGGTGGCTGTGGCCGCCATTTATCTTTCGTTCTCGGGCCAGGCGGTGGCCGGTACGGTCTGGCACGAGGCGCCGAGCGCCACGGCCGACATCGAGCAGCTCGCCACCTTCGCCGCGGGCATCGCGCTCGTCTACGGGGGCCTGTGGCTGGCGATCGCGAACCGCTGAAGGGTACGCGCCCGTCCGGCGCCCGAGCCACGGCGCGTGAGCCATGGCGCCCGCCGGCGAGACCGACGGCCCCGCGGGCCCGCCGGTCAGCCAAGGCGCCGTGCCCCGCCGGTCCCAGCGCGGCCCTGGGCAGGCTCCAGCCCGGACAGTCGCCCGTCAAGTCGCCCGTCCAGTCGCCCGACAGGCGGCACCCCGGGACCCCTGGTCGCGGCAACCTGGCCCGCTGGCGTCTTGCCGCTCTGTGCACGTGATTGCTAACTGGCGGCAAAGACGTCAGGGAGCACAAGCGTGAGCGCGAGGCAGGGCGAAGGCGGGGCGGCAGGCAGCCCGGCGGCAGGGCAGACGCCGGGCGGTTCGCCAACCGCGGCGGGGTCCGCGGCCGGTGCGGGACCGGCCAAGGTCGAGGACCGGGCGAAATCGGCCCGGCTCTCGCCGCTCAGGGGCCTTGCGCCCTTCCTGATGCCCTATCGCTGGCGCATCCTCGCGGTCTCGGTCGCGCTGGTGCTGGCGGCCTCGTTCACGCTGGCCGTGCCCGTCGCCTCGGGCCGGGTGATCGACGTCATCATGGCCGGCGACTACGCGCTGATCGACGAGTACTTCCTGGCGCTGCTGGGTGTCGCGGGGGCGCTGGCGGTCGCCACGGCGCTGCGCTTCTACCTGGTCTCCTGGCTGGGCGAGCGCGTGGTGGCGGACATCCGCAAGGCGGTGTTCGGCCACGTGATGGCGATGAGCCCGGCCTTCTACGAGCGCATCATGACGGCCGAGGTGCTGACGCGGCTGACCACCGACACCTCGGTGATCCAGACGGTGGTGGGCTCGACCGTGTCGATTGCGCTGCGAAACATCCTGCTGCTGATCGGCGGGATCGTGGCGCTGCTCGTCACTTCGCCCAAGCTGACGCTGATGACGCTGCTGATCGTGCCGGGGGTCGTGTTCCCGATCCTGTTCCTCGGCCGCAAGGTGCGCCGCCTCAGCCGCCTCAGCCAGGACCGGGTGGCGGATGCGGCCTCGCATGCGGGCGAGATGCTGCAGGCCGCGCAGACCGTGCAGGCCAACACCTATGAGCCCGTCGCCAACCGCGTCTTCGACGACCGGGTCGAGGACGCCTTCCAGGCGGCGCGCCAGCGGCTGGTCGCGCGGTCCTGGCTGACGGTGCTGGTGATCTTCTTCGTCTTCGCGGGCATCGTCGGCGTCATCTGGATCGGCGCGCGCGACGTGATCGACGGGTCGATGACGGCTGGCGACATGACGCAGTTCGTCCTCTTCGCCGTCTTTACCGCCGGCGCGGTCGGCGCGCTCTCCGAGGTCTGGGGCGAGATGCAGCGTGCCGCCGGCGCAACCGAGCGGCTGGTCGAGCTGCTGGCGATGACCTCGCCGGTCGAGGAGCCGGCAGCGCCGGCCGGCATGGCGGCACGCGCGACGGGCGCCATCGCCTTCGAGGAAGTGCGCTTTGCCTATCCCACGCGGCCCGAGATCGCGGCGCTCGACGGCGTCTCGTTCCGCGTCGAGCCCGGCGAGACGGTCGCGCTGGTCGGACCCTCGGGCGCGGGCAAGTCGACGGTGCTGCAGCTGCTGCTCCGCTTCTACGACCCCGATGCCGGGCAGATCGTGCTCGACGGTGCGCCGATCGGGGGCATGGGGCTCGCGACGCTTCGCGGCCAGATGGCGCTGGTGCCGCAGGAGCCGGTGATCTTCGCCGATACCGTGCGCGAGAACATCCGTTTCGGCCGCCCCGGCGCCACGGATGCCGAGATCGAGGCCGCTGCCGATGCCGCCGCCGCCGCAGGGTTCATCGACCGGCTGCCGGACCGCTACGACGCCTGGCTGGGCGAGCGGGGGGTCCTGCTGTCCGGCGGGCAGAAGCAGCGCATCGCCATCGCCCGCGCGATCCTGCGCGACGCCCCGGTGCTGCTGCTGGACGAGGCGACCTCGGCGCTGGATGCCGAGAGCGAGCGGGCGGTGCAGGGCGCCGTCGAGCGGCTTTCCCAAGGGCGCACGACCATCGCCATCGCCCATCGCCTGGCCACCGTGAAGCGCGCGGACCGCATCCTGGTGCTGGAGGACGGGCGCCTGGTCGACGAGGGCACCCACGACAGCCTCGTCGCCCGCGGCGGCCTCTACGCCCGCCTCGCCCGCCTTCAGTTCACCGAGGGCATCGCGGCCGAGTAGGGCGCGCGGCTGGCGCGGGCGGCGGCCGTGTGAGACGCTCGGCGCGTGACCGAGCCGCGCGACCACAGGCCCTGGACGCTGCACTGGCTCGACGCGCTCGGCCGGGTCGAGCCCTATGTCCCGGCCGTCGAGGCCGCGGTTTCGGATGTGCGCCGCCGGGCGGGCGCTGCCGTGGCGCTGCCCGCCCTGGACCTGGTGGTCGCGGCCGTGCCGGGCCGGGGCATCCCCGAGATCGGCCATGTCGGCCATGCGCTCCATCGTGGTGCGATCTTCCTGACGCTCGACCCGGAGAACCCGGCGCTGGCCGGCAACCTGGGCGCGCCGCTGGCGCGGGTGATCGCGCACGAGCTGCACCACGCGCTCCGCTGGGAGACAGTCGGTTATGGCAGCACCCTCGGCGCGGCGCTGGTGAGCGAGGGGCTGGCCGGCCATTTCGTGACCGAGCTCTATGCCTCGCCGCCCGAACCCTGGGAATCTGCGCTCGAGCCGCCGGAACTCGCCGCCGCCGCCGCCGAGGCGGCGGGCACGCATGACAGCCGGTCCTACGACCACGCCGGATGGTTCTTCGGGGCCGGCGACCGGCCGCGCTGGGCCGGCTACACGCTCGGCCGCGCGCTGGTCGGTGCCTGGCTGGCCGCCGCGCCCGGGCGGACGGCGGCCGGCGCGGCCGGCATCGCGGTCGGCGAGATCACGCCGGGCCTCGCGACGCTGGCCCGCGGGATGCCGGCGCCGCGCGGGTAGCGTGCCGGCCGGCTGGCAGGCCGCGTGACCGCCACCGTGCCAGCGGGCCCATCCCGCCTCGCGCGCCCGGCCCGCCTGCCGGGCCAGGCGGCGACGGGCCCGGCCCCCGCGACCCGCTCAGTCGAAGACCTCGTCGATCACGTCCTCGACGGCGTCCTCCAGCTTGTCCCAGAACCGCTCGAGCCGGTCGGCGAGGCCGAGCTTGCGGCGCTTGCCCTTCTTGCGCCGGGCGGGGCGGTCGTGGTCGCGGTGATGGCCCTGCCGATCGGCCGGGTGGGGCAGGGGGGCGCCCTTGGCCTTGCTGTCGCGCTTCCTGCGGCCGGGCGGTGCGGCCAGGGGCGCGATCACGGTGATCGGCGCGCCGCAGCCGTGGCAGACCAGGGGACGGCCCGCCCGGGCATCCTTGCGAGCCGCCGGCAGGATCGAGCGGGCGCTGCAGAAGCAGCAGGTGAGGAGGCGTTCGCCCTGGCGCGTCGACATGGGCCATGGATAGCCGGCCCGCGGGGGCGCGCCAAGCGCCGGGCCGGCGCGCTCCATGCCCGGCGCGTGCCAGACGCGTGCCAGACGCGTGCCAGATGCGTGTCGGGGCGCGTGTGGGGCGCGTGTGGGGCGCCATGCGGCGGCAACCGGCGGCGGCTGACGTGACGACGGGGCCTGTCAGCCCTGCAGCGGGGCTTGTAAAGCGCGCCGGGCCGTGTCGATTCTGGCACGGTCGGGCGCAGAGAACGTCGCGGGGAGGTACAATGGCCGAGGACATCGCCGGGGGCGCTGGCGGACGCTGGCACTGGGCCAGCATCGAGGACAACCGGCGCATCGAGGCCGAGCCGCTGGAGACGCGCTATACGCCGGGCAGCGTGCACGCGATGCTGGCCGACACCGCCGCGCGCATGCCGACGCGGCCCGCGGTCAGCTTCCAGCTGCAGGGCAAGGCCAACAGCCCGGCCGAGACGCTGGACTGGGCAACGCTGGAGGCCGAGGTCAACCGCACGGCCAACCTCTTCCGCCGCCTCGGCGTCGGGTCCGGCGACGCGGTCGCCTATGTCCTGCCCAACGCCAACGAGACGGTGATGGCGCTGATCGGCGGCATGACGGCAGGCATCGTCTGCCCGGTGAACCCGCTGCTCGAGACCCAGCAGATCGCCGGCATCCTGCGCGAGACCGGCGCCAAGGTGGTGGTCACGCTGAAGGCCATGCCCAAGGTCGACATCGCCCAGCGGGTGCATGCGGCCGTCGCCGATGCGCCGGAGGTCAAGGCGGTGCTGGAGGTCGACCTCGTCCGCTACCTGACGCCGCCGCTCAAATGGGTCGTGCCCTTCCTGCGGCCCAAGGTCGAGATCCGCCACAAGGCCCGGGTGCTGGACTTTGCGTCCGCGCGCATGGCCGAGAGCCCCAAGCTCTCGTTCACCCCCGACCCCGACCCCGACCGGATCGGGGCGCAGTTCCACACCGGCGGCACGACCGGCCATCCCAAGATCGCGCGCCACCACCAGGGCGGCATGATCTATAACGGCCGGATCCCGGCGGGCGTGCTGATCACCGAGACGGACACGCTGATCTGTCCGCTGCCGCTGTTCCATGTGCTGGCGGCCTATCCGGTGCTGATGACGGTGCTGGCCTCGGGCGCGCATCTGGTGCTGCCGACGCCGGCCGGCTATCGCGGCGACGGGGTGATGGACAACTTCTGGGCGCTGATCGAGCGCTGGGGCATCACCTTCATGGTCATGGTGCCGACGGCGGCCTCGGCGCTGATGCAGCGCCCGGTCAAGCACGACGTCTCGACGCTGAGGTTCGCGATCTGCGGCTCGGCAGCGATGCCGGTCGAGCTGTTCCGCAAGTTCGAAGCGGCGACGGGGGTCAAGATCCTCGAGGGCTACGGCATGACCGAGGCCACCTGCCTGGTCGCCGTGAACCCGCCCGACGGCGAGCCCAAGATCGGCTCGGTCGGCCTGCCGATCCCCTATACCGCGGTGCGGATCCTGCACTGCGACGGCGCGGGCGGGATCGTCAAGGAATGCGAGGCCGACGAGGTGGGCGAGATCTGCCTGCGCTCGCCCGCCACCTTCCCGGGCTATGCCGACGAGGCGCTGAACCGCGCGCTCTTCGTGGCGGCCGAGGACGGCGGCAAGCCCTGGCTGCGCACCGGCGATCTCGGCCGCATGGACGCCGACGGGTTCCTCTGGATCACCGGGCGGGCGAAGGACCTGATCATCCGCGGCGGGCACAACATCGACCCCGCGGTGATCGAGGAGGCGATGGTCGGCCATCCCGACGTCGTCTTCGCCGGCGCGATCGGCCAGCCCGACCCGCATGCGGGCGAGGTGCCGGCGGTCTATGTCGAGTTGGCCGACGGCGCCCAGACCACGCGCGAGGCGCTGGCCGAGTACGCGCGCGCGCGCATCACGGAACGCGCGGCAGTGCCAAAACACATCGAGATCCTCGACGACCTGCCCAAGACCGCGGTCGGCAAGGTCTTCAAGCCGGACCTGCGCAAGCGCGCGATGGTGCGGATCTACGAGGCGGCGCTGGG
>JBCBPG010000114.1:0-8793 GCA_039820865.1 Pseudomonadota bacterium | reverse complement strand
CGCGCCGCAACACCCTCGCCTTGGGCAGAGGCGAGGGCGACATGCGCCGTGAACTGACGACGATCCTGTTCGTTGCGGCAGCGATGCCGGCGAGCGCGCTGGAACTGGTGGAAACCGGGCGCTACGCGCTCAACCACCCGGCAAGCCTGGACTACGATCCGACGTTCTGCGGGCTCTGGATCGCGAACGAGGGGCCTGAAGCGGTGCTCATCACTCTCCAGGGCGACGAGCTGCGGCGCGTTCGCAGCGACATGTTCCGCATCAAGGCGATCGCGCTGGAAGGCGATCACCTGCTCGTGGGGGACGGGTTCGGCAAGCTGCAGCGCCTGACGAAGGACGGCGAGGCGCTCGGATCGCCGTTTGCGCTGGCCGGCGGGTTCGCCGACACCGAGGGCATCGCCATCGCGGCGAACGGCGACATCGTCACCGTCGAGGATGACCCCGAGCGCCTGTCATGGTTCAGCCCCGCGGGCGATCTCAGGCGACGGCTCGACACGATGGCGCTCACCCCGCCGCTCAGCGAGGCGCAGGGCATCGCGATCGACGAACGCACGGGCCACCTCCTGATCGTCGACGACTGGGAGGGGTCGAACAGCCTCTACGAGTTCACGCCGGACGGGGCGCTGCTGGCGCAGGCCAGCCTGCTGGAGTACGGCCGCGACCCCGAGGGCATTGCCATCCGGCCCGGCTCGAACGAGCTGTTCATCGCCTTCGACGGCGGTGCCCAGATCGTGACCTTCTCCTACACCCCGACGCTTGGCCCGGATGCCGCGCCACTCCCGCAAGGCGCCGACTGCATGATGTTCTGACCGGGTCTGCGGCGAGGGGCGCGGCAGGCGCCGCCGGCCTTCGGCCGCGCGCCCTGGCCAGGGGCTGTCGAACCCGCTGAACGTGGCGCGCGGATCGCGGCGGAGGCTGCGGCGCGGCGTGAGGGTCGCCGTCACCCGCCGGTCCGTTCCGGGGGCGTGTCGTGTCCCGGACGCCGGCGCCATCCCGAGGTCTCGGCCGCGTCTGCCCGCAGGGCCGACAGCACGATCCCGGTCGTCAGCGTCGCGGCGCGCTCCAGTGCCGCGCCGGACACGGCGTCGCGTCGGTCGTGCTCCGTCAGGACGCGGCACGCCGCGGCGGCGGCGTCCCCGAAGCCCGCGACGAGACGGAAGGCGGGGATGCCGGCCTCGGCGAAATTGGCGTGGTCGGAGTTGCGCTGGTGGGGGCGGAAGAGATGCAGCGGAACGCCGGTGGTCTCGGCGCTGCGCAGGAGGAGGTCCTCGATCCCCTCGAAGCCGCTGGTCAGCGCCGTGAGCGCCGCGCCGCCGCCGACCGAGTCGAGATTGACCACCAGTGCGGTCGCCGCGCGTTCCGCCGGCGACAGGGCGGCGACATGCTGTGCCGATCCGGTCAGGGCCCATTCCTCGACGGTGAAGAAGGCCAGGCGCAGGCTGCGCCGCCACCCGGCGCGCGTCGGCAGGACCCGGCGCGCGACCTCCAGCGCGACCGCCAGGCCACTTGCGTTGTCGTTCGCGCTCTCGGCCAGGTCGTGCCCGTCCAGATGGGCGCAGAGGACGACCCGGCCCGGCCCGTCTCCCTCGATGTCGAAGTGCAGGTTGTTCGAGCCGGCCGGCGCCTCCTCGGTGGCGATCCGCAGCCGGACCGAGGGGCGGCCCCGCGCGGTCCGCGCCAGCGCCTCGGCGGTCTCGGGCGCGATGCCGGCGGCGGGCATGCCGGCCTCGCCCGGGCTCCGGGCCGAGCCGGTGACCAGCGAGCCGCGCTCGGGCCCCGCGATCAGGAAGGCGGCAGCGCCGGCCTCGCGCGCCGCGGCGATCTTGAAGCGGCGGTGGATGGTGCCGGCGGCGAACATCATCTCGTGGCGGACCAGCACGATGCGCCCCGGGATCTCGCGGGCATGGGCGGCGAACTCCTCCGCCGTGCCGCGGCCGAGGTCGATCACCTCGGCCTCGATGCCGCCCGCGGGCGTGGGGGCGGAGCGGACCAGGGGATGGAGGCGATGCGCCCGCCCGTCCGGTCCCGTCAGCGATGCCGACACCGCGCGCCAGCCGTCATAGGCGACCGGTTCGAGCTGTGCGGGCGCCCCTGTCGCGGCCCGTCCCAGATCGGCGAGAAGCGCGATGGCGGCGGCCTCCGACGCCGTGCCGCAGAGCCGGCCGCCGAGATCGCAGATCCGGGCGAGATCGCCGGTCATTCTGTCTGGAAGGGTCATCGCGCCTCCTGTTCCTCCTCCCGCGAGACCTCGCGGACGACCTCGTCGATCAGGCCCAGCAGCCGGTCCGACAGCGGCGTCGGGATCGCGCGGCGGAACACGCCGATCTCGTACTTCAGGGCCGGCTCGAACCGCCGGATCGCCAGCCCCAGCGGCTGCAGGCTGACGGCGGAGATGCGGTCGACGATCGACACGCCGCACCCCGCGGCGACCAGGCCGCAGATCGTGGAGAAGTACTCGCTGTCGGCGATGGGAGAGTACTGCGCGCCGCAGTCGCCGAACAGCCCGCGGATCCGGTGGCCGATCAGCCGGGTCTCGGACATCGCGATGAAGGGCCGGCCCGACAGGTCGGCGGGCGTGAGGCTTTCGCGCCCGGCCAGCGGGTCGGCCGACGGGACGATGGCGACACAGGGGATCTCGTAGCGGCGCAGTTCCACGCCCTGGATGTGGATCGGCCACTCCGCGATCCCGACATCCGCGCCGCCCGCCTCGAAGATGCGCGCGACCTCCTCGGATGTCCGGTTGATCAGGCTGAGCCTGGCACTCGGCTGGCGGTCGAGAAGGCGGGCGACGACGCCCGGCATCAGCGAGGTGGACGAGCCCGGGTGGCTCGCCACGGTCAGGGCCTCGGTCTCGCCGCTGCGGATGTTCGAGACGGTCTTGCCGAGCGCGTTCAGGCTCTCGAGCACGGTGCGCACCTCGCCGTAGAAGCGCCGGCCCTGCTCGGTCGCCTTCAGCCGCCCCCCGGTCCGCTCGAACAGCTCGAAACCGATCTGCGCCTCGAGGCGCGCGATCTGCGCGCTCACGGCCGGCTGGGTCAGCCCCAGGATGCGCGCAGCCCCGGTGACGGACTGGTTGTCCATCACCGCCCGGAAGGCTTCGAGGAGTTTCACATCCATCGCCATCAATTTTCTTTATTGCTTTAACGCCTGATTCGGATCAGCATTTCGTCATCTGAGGTGCCCAGCACGGACAACCATCATACCATATGATGGCAAGCGGGAGACCGGAAGAGTGCCCGATGGAACTGCGCAGGACCGGCTGATCGCGGCCGAGGCACTGGGCAAGCGCTTCGATACCGTCACCGTGCTGAGCGGCGTGTCGCTGGCCATCGAGCGGGGCGAGGTGGTCTGCGTGGTCGGGCCGTCGGGGTCGGGCAAGACGACGCTGCTCCGCTGCCTCGCGCTGCTCGAGGAACCCTCCGAGGGCCGGGTCACCATGAAGGGCAACGTGATCGCGTGCCCGTCCCCGGGCCGGAAGATCCGCCGCGCGGCCCAGGCCGTCCGGTCGGACATCGGCATGGTGTTCCAGCACTTCAATCTGTGGCCGCACATGACCGTCCTCGAGAACATCATCGAGGCCCCGCTCAGGGTCCGGGGCACGGCGCGCGACCAGGCGGTGGCCGAGGCCGAGACGCTGCTGCGCAAGGTCGACCTCTCGGACAAGCGCGACGTCTACCCGACGCGGCTGTCGGGCGGGCAGCAGCAGCGGGTCGCCATCGCGCGGGCGCTGGCGATGCGCCCCGAGGTGCTGCTGTTCGACGAGGCGACCTCGGCGCTCGATCCCGAGCTTAAGCGCGAGGTGCTGCTCGTGATGCGCCAGCTCGCCCACGACGGCATGACCATGGTCACCGTCACGCACGAGATGGGCTTCGCGCGCCATGTCGGCAGCCGGATCGTCTTCATGGATGCGGGCGAGATCGTCGAGGAAGGCCAGCCGGCCGCCTTCTTCGACAACCCGCAAACGGATCGGGCGGTGCGCTTTCTGAGGAAGTTCGAAGACTGACCGCCACTAGGAACAGGGAGACAATCATGACAGGACGGTTCTCTATCGCGGCCGCGGCACTCGCCGCCGTCATCCTTGCGCCGATGCCCGAAGCCCGGGCGCAGCAGACCGAGTCGCGGCTCTACGACATCACCTCGAGCGGCACGCTGCGCGTCTGCCAGTACCCGGCCTACTACTCGATCTCGTTCCGCAGCCCGACGACGGGCGAGATCGAGGGCATCGACGCCGATCTCTCCAAGGAACTGGCCAAGGAACTCGGCGTCGAGCTCGAGATCGTCGAGAGCAGCTTCGGCACGTTCATCGCCGATCTGCAGGCCGACAAGTGCGAGATCGGGATGTTCGGCCTGGGTGCGACGCTCAAGCGGGCGCAGGCCGTGGCGTTCTCGGACCCCTACCTGCTCACCAGCATCTACGCCGTCGGCCAGACCGACGGGAAGGTCCAGGAATGGGCCGATGTCGACCAGCCGGGCATCAAGGTCGCCGTGACGCTGGGCAGCTATATCGAGCCCTTCATGAAGGACTACCTGAAGCAGGCCGAGGTGGTGACCGTCGCCCCGCCCGCGACGCGCGAGGGCGAGCTGATCGCCGGCCGGGTCGATGTGATCATGACCGACTATCCGACCGCGGTGAAGGTCACCGACGAGTTCGACTGGGCCATCACCGTCGCGCCGAACGAGACGCTGCGGCTGACGCCCTATGCCTATGTCGTGCCGCACGGCGACCAGATCTGGCTCAACTACGTCAACCTCTTCGTGCGCACCATCAAGCTGGACGGCCGGCTCCAGTTCTTCGCCGAGAAGAACAAGCTCGGCCCGATCGTGGCGCCCTGACGACCTCGGGGACCCCGCCCCGGGGTCCCCGTCCCCCCGCACGGATAAGGTCGCGCCCGTGACTTACCGCTTCCGCTGGGACATCATCCCGACGCATCTCGACTTCCTGCTGAGCGGGCTCGGCCAGACGCTGCTGATCTCGGCCGTGACGCTGGTGCTCGCCATGATCGGCGGGCTGATCATCGCGCTGCTCGACATGTCCAGGTTCCCGCCCTTCCGCGCCGTCGGGCTGGCGTTCGGCGAGCTGGTGCGCAACACCCCGATCCTGGTGCAGCTCCTGTGGATCTACTACGTCCTGCCGATCGTGATGGGCATCAACCTCGATGCCTGGTCGGCGCTGGTCATCGGGCTGTCGATCTACTCGTCCTGCTTCATCGCCGAGGCGTATCGCGCCGGCATCCAGGCAGTGCCCAAGGGCCATCGCGAGGCGGCGCAGGTGCTGGGCCTCAGCCAGCGCCAGGCCTTCGTGCGCATCGTCCTGCCCCAGGCGATCCGGATGACGCTGCCGCCGCTGGCCGCCAACTTCGTGCAGCTGATCAAGTACTCCTCGCTCGGCGCCGTGATCTCGGTCGGCGAGATCACGCGCCGGGGCATGGAGCTGTCGGCATCGACCTTCCGCCCGCTGGAGATCTTCACCTTCATCGCCGTCGTCTACTTCCTGATCTGCTGGCCCCTCGCCATGGCCATCCGGATCTGGGAGCGCCGGCTCTCGCAGCGATGAGGCCCCGATGACCGGGACGACCGATCTCTACCGCGGGCCGCAGACCTTCATGGATCTGCCGTTCCGGACCGACGCGACCGGTGCCGGCGCGGCGATCCTCGGCTGCCCCTTCGACTGCGGCACGCACCCGTTCCGCGTCGGCGCCCGGCAGGGCCCGCAGGCGATGCGCGCGCAGTCGGGCCTTGTGCGCCGCTTCCATCCCGAACGGGGCGACACGGACATCCTGGCCGCCCTGGGCGCGGTCGATGCGGGCGATGTCGCGCTGGTGCCCTCGCGCGCCGAGGACGCCTTCGAGGCGATCGAGGCCGCCGCGCGCCCGCTGCTGGCGGCCGGCGCGGCCACCCTGGGCTTCGGGGGCGATGGCAGCGTGTCGCTGCCGCTCCTGCGCGCGGCGGCGGCCTCTCACCCCGACCTCGCCGTCCTGCATGTCGACAGCCACACCGACGCCTACGGCATCGATCCCGTCCATCGCTACGACGCCGCCACCCAGTTCACCCATGCCGCCCTGGAACAGAGGGTGCGCCCGAGCGCGTCCTGGCATGTCGGGCTGCGGGGGACGGTGACGCTGCCGGGCGTGCACCGCCACACCCGCTCCCTCGGCTACAACGTCATGACGATGCGCGACTTCCAGGACCGGGGTCCGGCCGCCGCGATGGCCGCGATCCGCGAAAGCCTCGAGGGTCGGCCCGTCTATCTGTCCTGGGACATGGACGTCTTCGATCCCTCCTGCGCGCCCGGGGTCTGCACCCCGGTCTGGGGCGGGTTCTCCGCGCGCGAGGGGCTCGAGCTGCTGCGCGCGCTGGAGGGGCTCGACATCGTGGCCGCCGACATCAACACCGTCAGCCCGCCGCATGACATCCAGGGCATGACCGCCTTCCTCGCGGCCGCGGTCGCCTACGAGATCCTGCTGCTGATCTGGCAGGCCCGCGGCGCGCCGACATGATCGCCGATGCCGCCACCCTGATCGCGCGCGCGCAGTCGCGCCGGGCGGCGCTTGTCGAGGCGACGCAGGCGCTGGTCCGGCTCGACAGCCAGACGCCGCCCAGCGACACGGGCGCCGTCGCCCGGCTGGCGCGCGAGATGCTGGATGCCGTGCCGGGGGTCAGCGTCGCGCTGCACGAGAGCGAGGCGCCGGTGGTCAACCTCGTCGCGCGCCTGCCCGGCGGACGGGACGGCCCGCGGCTGGTGCTGAGCGGGCATCTCGACACCTACCCGATCGGCGAGGGCGCGTGGACGCATGGCCCCCTCAGCGGCACCGTCGCCGAGGGCAGGCTCTGGGGCCGCGGCTCGGCCGACATGAAGGGCGGCTGCGCGGCGTCGATCGAGTGCCTGCGCCTGCTCGCCGGCATGCGCCCCTTTCCCGGCGAGGTCGTCCTGGCGCTGGCAG
Organism: Pseudomonadota bacterium; assembly: GCA_039820865.1. Classification (GTDB taxonomy): domain Bacteria; phylum Pseudomonadota; class Alphaproteobacteria; order Rhodobacterales; family Rhodobacteraceae; genus Thermohalobaculum. Next base: position 1,852 of record JBCBPG010000114.1, on the reverse strand, counting down.
GGGACGAGGAGCGCATGGGCGAGCTCGGCACCCAGTGGCTGATCGACCATCTGCCCGAGGTCCGCGGCGACGGGGTGATCGTCGCCGATGTCGGCGGGCCGCAGGCCGTGCGCCTCGGCGAGAAGGGCATGCTCTGGCTCGATCTCGTGGCCGAGGGGCGCCAGGCCCATGGTGCCCATGTCCATGCCGGCGAGAACGCCGCCGACCGGCTGGTCGATGCGCTCGGCGCGCTGCGCCGGCTCGAGGCGCTGGCGGTCGACACGCCGGCCGAGGCGGCCGGGGTCATGCACGCCGCGGCCACCATCCCCGGCGCCGACGGCCCGGCCGCACGGGCGACGATGTCACGGGTCACGGTCAATCTCGGCTGCCTGTCCGGCGGCATGTCGGCCAACCTCGTCCCCGCCCGCGCCACCGCCGGGCTCGACATCCGGATCCCGCTCGGCGTCTCGGTCGCTGATGTCGAGACCGCGGCGGCGGCGATCCTGGCGCGCCATCCCGCCGTCTCCTGGACCGCGACCCGGCGCTACGAACCGACCTGGACCGGCGTCCGCTCGCGCGTCGCGGCGGCCGGGCTCGAGGCGGGCGCCGCCGTCCTCGACGTGCCCGTGTTCGCCGACATGCGGATCGGCGGATCGGATGCCCGCCTGTGGCGCCGCGCCGGCATGGAGACGATCGTCCAGGGCCTGACGCCCCACAATCTCGGCGCGCCGGACGAGCATCTCGAGATCCGCGAACTGCCCCTGCTGCTCGCCATCAAGTGCATCGCCGCCTCGATCTTCCTGGCGGGTGGAGACGGCCGCTAGCAACAACTAACGGTTGTAAACCGCTCACCAGTCGTGTGAGATCAAAGAAAAAAACCGGGTAGTGCGCCCGAGTTGGGGGGAACGAGCATGAAGATCGTCGCTGTAAGGGCCTCGATTCACGCCGTGCCCACCCGGCTGCCACTGGTGGACAAGCCCGCGGGCGGGTCGAGCCGGGTCATCTGCGAAGTCGAGACCGAGGACGGCCTCACCGGCGTCGGCATGACGGCCAAGTTCCTGCCGCATGGCGTGGTCGCCATCGTCGAGCGGCACCTGGCGCCGGCGGTGATCGGCATGGACCCCCGCGCGCTCGAGGCGATCCACGCGCGGCTGCACCCCGTGGTCTCGGAACGCGGCCAGACCATCGGCGTCAACCAGTCGGCGCTCTCCTGCCTCGACCTCGCGCTCTGGGACCTGATCGGCAAGGCCCAGGGGCAAACGGTGGCCGAGCTGCTGGGCGGGCGCGCCGACCATGCCGACTGCTACGTGACCTTCGGCTTCGGCGCCTTCGACCGCGACCAGCTGGTCGAGGTCGCCCGCGACCTGGCCGCGCGCCAGGGCCATACGCGGTTCAAGATGCTGGTGGGCGTCGCCGGCTCGATCCAGGAGGACGCGGCGCGGGTGCGCGGCCTGCGCGATGCGCTGGGCGACGGGGCGCTGATCGCCATCGACGCCAACGAGAGCCTGTCCATCGACCAGGCGGTGCGCCTCGCCCGCCTGATCGAGGACTGCGACATCGCCTGGTTCGAGGATCCGTGCTGGCGCAACGATCCGCGCGACCTGGCGCGGCTGCGACGCACGACCACCATCCCGGTGGCAGCGGGCCAGATGGACGGCCACTCCGCGCGCTTCCGCCAGTTCGTCGAGGCCGACGCGCTGGACATCTTCCTGCCCAACAGCCTGTTCAACGGCGGCATGACCGAAACCCGCCGCGTCGCCGCGCTGGCGCAGATCTACGACAAGCCGATCTCGGACGCGGGCGGCGGCGGCATCTACTGCCTGCACCACGTCGCCGGCCTCAGGGGCGGCACGCTGGCCGAGACCCATCTCGG
>JBCBPG010000113.1:0-8838 GCA_039820865.1 Pseudomonadota bacterium | reverse complement strand
CATGGGTTTCATTTCGGCGCGCAATTCGGTCTTAGCGGGGCGCGATCATGACGAAAGCGAGACCGTTTCGATGCATCTTCGGTGCCGCAGTTGCACCCGCTGTCCCTGACTGGTGCGCTCCTGCATCGGCTGGCGCGTCATCCCGGCACCCACTCTCGCACCTTCTCTGGCACCCTCTCTGGCACCCCCGGTCGGCCCCTCCGGCCGGGTGCCTTCCCCCATGTCCTGCCGTTCGGCCCGGGGGGGCATGAGCTCGCGGGTCTGCCCGCGACTCACCTGTTACGGACGGGGCGGCGTGTCCCGGCGCGGCCCGCCAGCGAGGGAACGGATGAAGGAACGGGTGGGGGATTGGGTGGAGGATGGGGCATGGGCCGGGGCGGGAGGGCGCGAATCCGCTGTTCCGGGGGCGGCGGCGGCGGCAATCTGACGCGCTGCGATCCGGAAGCCCGTGCCGACCGGCGGCGACGGCGCCCATGGCCTCTCCAGGCGCGTCAACATGCGTCCTGAGGGTCAAAGGCTGTTGTTTATCTGCGACGATGTACCGAAAAACCGCTGTTACCCGTTGGCTGGACGTGCCGCGCGTTGTCGCCCGAACGCCGATGTGCAATTCGAACGACGAGAAGCGCGGCGCCGGCGGGGGTCGTGTGCCTGCCTACAGGGGCCGAGCAGCCCCCAAAGCTGTCGGAGAGATACATGAAGAAGATCACGGTTGTGATGATGACGGCGTCGGCCCTCGCGCTCGCCGCCTGCGGCGACAAGCCCGACCTGCCGGGCTCGAACGTCCCGGGCATGTGGGGTGCCGAGCGCTTCCTCGCCGAGGATCACGGCGGTCCGGGCTTCAGCGGCGCGCTCGCCAGCGAGTACACCGAGCTCGGCCGTCGCGCGGCCGGCGACGTGCGCTGGTACAACGCCACCGCCTACATCGCGAAGGCCGAGGCCGCCGAGGCCGGTGCGCAGGTCGGCCCCTGGTCGCCCGAGAGCCTGGGCGTCGCGGACGAGGCCGGCGGTCTCTACGAGGAGACGCTGGCGATCATCATGGAGAACCGCGACGAGCGCCCCGAGGCCTGCGCGCGCTTCCAGGCGATGTGGGACCAGTGGCTCGAGGCGCTGCGTGGCGGCGAGGGCTCCTGCATCTCGGTCGAGGACGCCGAGGCGCTCTACAACGAGGCCAAGGCCGCCTGCCTGCCGCCGCCGATCGACACGAACTTCGTCGTCTACTTCGGCTTCAACCGGTCGGATCTGACCGCGCGGGCCCGTGAGGTCCTGGACGATGTCGTCGCCGCCTTCGGCTCGATCGGCGCCACCGCCGCCTCGATCGTCGGCCACACCGACACCGTCGGCTCGCCGGCCTACAACCAGCGCCTGTCGGAGCGCCGCGCGCGCACCGTCGATGCCGGCCTGCAGAGCCGCGGCATCCCGGCCGGTGCCACCACCGTCGCCGGCCGCGGCGAGCGGGACCTGGCGCGCATCACGGGCGACAACGTCCGCGAGCAGCTGAACCGTCGCGTCGAGATCACCCTCTCGGAGTGATCCTGCCACGCCGGGCGCGAGCCCGGCAGGCACGGCACGGACATGACGAACGCCCCGCGAGCCACTCGCGGGGCGTTCTGTGTTTGGGCGCTCGCGCCACGCCGGCAGGCAGCGGGCGCCCCCGCGCCGGCGCCGTCGCGCCGTCGCATCGCCCGCCCGCTGCCCCGATCCGTGGACGGCGCCCTTGGCCTGTGTGGTGCCCACGCGGTCGTGCCGGGCTTGCACACGGTACGGTCATGCGCACATGAGGGGCACCCGCGACAGGAGGAGCCCGCATGGCCGACCGTCACGACGCCGCCCCCGCCCATCAGCCATTCCGCGCCCGCCGCCCGCGCCGCCCCGGCGTGACCGTGACCTTGACCGCGGCACTGGCCGCTGCCGCGCTTGTCGTCGTGCCGGCGCCCGCTCCGGCCGGGCCCGAGGAGAGCGAGACGGGCATCGATCTCGATGCGGTCAAGCGCGATCTCGACCGTCTCTGGGAGCGCATGGTCGAGGAGGTGGAGCCGGCGCTGAAGCGCCTGGACGCCACCATCGATACCCTGAAGCAGATCGACGGGCTCGAGCATTACGAGGACCCCGTGGTGCTGGAGAACGGCGACATCCTGATCCGCCGCCGGGCCGATGCCCCGCCCCTGCCCGAGCCGGAGGAGCCCCCCCTCTATGGCGAAGGCGGCACGGATCTCTGAGCTTCCGTCCGTTCCCGGCATCACGGCCGCGGATGTCGCTGCCGGCCATGGCCGGCGGCATCGTTGCGGGCGCCGCCATCCCGCATGGCAGGTGCCGGCGCCCGCCCGATATGCGCGGCCATTGCGCCGGCGCCACGTGATCCGGCCCGCCCGGGCCCGCTTGCCCTTTCCGCGCGGGCCCATGGCCCGTATGCCTGCATGCTGACAGACCGGAGGACCGCCCGCATGCCGATCACGCCGCGCCCGTCCGCGCGCCCCGCCGCCGCCGCCCGCAATCCCGCAGACGCGGCTGCCGAGACCGTGGCCTCGCCACTCGGCGCGCTGCCCGTCTGGGATCTGACCGACCTTTACGCGCGCGATGACGACCCGGCGCTGGCCGGCGATCTCGACCGCGCCGCCGCCGAGGCCGAGGCCTTCGCGCGCGACTACGAGGGTCGCCTGGCGGCGCTGGATGCCGAGGGGCTCGCCGGGGCGATCGCGCGTTACGAGGCGATGCAGTCCACGCTGGGCCGCGTGATGGCCTATGTCGGCCTGCGCTACCAGCAGAACACCCAGGACATGGCGCGCGCGCGCTTCATGGGCGACATGCAGGTGCGCCTCACCGGGCTGACGCAGCCGACCGTGTTCTTCACGCTGGAGCTGAACCGCCTCGATGCCGCGGCGCTCGAGGCGCATTACGCCGCCTCCGGCGCGCTCGCCCGTTACCGCCCCTGGCTCGACCGCGTGCGCGCGATGGCGCCGCACCAGCTCTCGGACGAGCTGGAGAAGTTCCTGCACGACCAGTCGGTTGTCGGCGCCTCGGCGTGGAACCGTCTGTTCGACGAGACGATGACCAGCCTCAGCTTCGAGGTCGACGGCGAGACGCTGGCGCTCGAGCAGACGCTGACGCTGATGACCGACACCGACCGGGCCAGGCGCGAGAGCGCGGGCCGGGCGCTGGCGACGACGCTGGGCGAGAACCTCCGCCTCTTCACCCTGATCACCAACACGCTGATCAAGGAGAAGGAGATCGAGGACCGCTGGCGCAACCTCCCCACCCCCGATGCCGGTCGCCACCTGGCCAACCATGTCGAGCCGGAGGTGGTCGATGCGCTGCGCACCGCGGTGCAGGCCGCCTATCCCCGCCTCAGCCACCGCTACTACGCGCTCAAGGCCCGCTGGCTGGGGCTGGAGCGGCTGGAGTACTGGGACCGCAACGCGCCGCTGCCCGAGACCGAAGACCGCGTGATCGGCTGGGACGAGGCGCGCGAGACGGTGCTGGGCGCCTATGGCGGCTTCAGCCCGAAGATGGCGGAACTGGCGCAGCCCTTCTTCGAGCGCGGCTGGATCGACGCCCCCGCCTCGCCCGGCAAGGCGCCCGGTGCCTTCGCCCATCCGACGGTCGCCGATGCGCATCCCTACGTCATGCTCAACTACCTCGGCAAACCGCGGGACGTGATGACGCTGGCGCATGAGCTCGGCCATGGCGTGCACCAGCGGCTGGCGGCGGGGCAGGGCGAGCTTCTCTCCCACACGCCCCTGACGCTGGCCGAAACGGCCTCGGTCTTCGGCGAGATGCTGACGTTCCGCCGCCTGCTGGACGCCGAGGAGGATCCCGCGCGGCGCAAGCAGCTCCTCGCCGGCAAGGTCGAGGACATGATCAACACGGTCGTCCGCCAGATCGCCTTCTACGAGTTCGAGCGCCAGGCCCATGCCGCGCGGCGCGAGGGCGAGCTGTCGGCCGAGCGGCTCGGCGAGATCTGGCGCGAGACGCAGTCGGCCTCGCTGGGGCCGGCGGTGAACCTGGCCGAGGGCTACGAGACCTTCTGGGCCTATATCCCGCACTTCATCCACGTGCCCTTCTACGTCTACGCCTATGCCTTCGGCGACGGGCTGGTGAACGCGCTCTACGCCGTCTACGAGAAGGGCGAGCCGGGTTTCCAGGACCGCTACTTCGAGATGCTGGCCGCCGGCGGGTCCAAGCACCACAAGGAACTCCTCGCCCCCTTTGGCCTCGACGCCACCGACCCCGCCTTCTGGACCCACGGCCTCGACCTCATCGACCGCTTCATCACCGAACTCGAGGCGATGGACTGACGCCGCAGGCGCCGGCAGCGCCAGCTGTCGCGCCGGAGGCGCCTCCGGCGCGCGCCATCGTGACCGACGCCGCGATGAGGGTGCCCTATGACGAGGGGTGATGGGGCATCGGACAGCGGCGGCGGGGCGGAGACGATGACGGTACCGGCAATCGGGCGCCGCCGGGTCTTGCTCGGGCTCGCCGCCCTGGCGGCGGGGCTGGTTCGGGGGGCGGCTCCCGGGCAGGCCACGGCGCCGGTGGCGGAACGTGGGCTTCGGCTGCTCGACGACGGTGCCATCGATGCGATGCGCACCCGCGTGGCAAGGCCGCCTGCCCCGGACAGCGTCCGGGTGCTCTTCGTCGGCAACTCCTTCACCTACGAGCACGACGTCCCTGGCCGCGTCGCCGCGCTGGCGGCGGGCGAGGGTGTGGCGCTGGATGTCGAGCTGCTGGCCGAGGGGGGCGCGCGGCTGGGGGCGACGCTGGCGCGACCGGGCATGCGGGCGCTCCTGGCCGAGGGGCACTGGGACGCGATCGTTCTGCAGGACCATTCGACCGCGGCCCTCGATTCCGCCTTTCGGGCGGAGGGGGCGACGGCGGTCGCCTATGCCGCGGCCGTGGCACCGGCGCCCGTCGTCCTGTTCTCGCCCTGGGCGCGCGAGGCGGGCCATGCGCTCTACACGCGTGGCCTGGGGCTCCGGCCCGGCGTGCCGCGCCCGGCCGATCCGGCGGCGATGACCGCCGCCACGGCCGCCCATGTCGACCGCCTCGCCGCCGGCAACGGGACCGTCCACGTGGCCCCCGTTGCCCGCGCCTGGGCCGCCGCCATCGCCGGGGGGCGGCGCCTGCACGGCCCCGACCGCTACCACGCCGCCCCCGCGGGCGCGGCGCTGACGGCCGAGGTGCTCTGGCAGGCCCTCGCACCGCTCCTGGCCCGCGCCCTGCCGGCCGGGCCGGGGCGGCGCGAGGACCGGGGCGCCGCGTCTCCGCCCGGCGACTGAGGTCATCGCGCAGCCCAGGCCCGGCGAGCGGGTGCGCCAGGGCCGATGCGGTTCCCGGTGCCGGATCCGTGCCCCGCGGGCGCCTCCTGCCCGTCCCGTTCCCGGGCAGCGCTTGCCCCGTCACGCGCCACTGGCTATCCCCGGCAAACACGCAGGGGTTGGATCATGGAACAGCTGAGCGAGATCCGGGGCCGGGTGCTGGGCCAGGTGGCCGAGGCGGGCGACGAGGGCGCGATCGAGGCGGTGCGCGTCGCGGCGCTGGGCAAGAAGGGCGAGATCAGCCTGATGATGCGCGAACTCGGCCGCATGACGCCCGAGGAGCGCCAGACGGCGGGCCCCGCGCTCAACGCGCTCAAGGACGAGGTCAACGCCGCCATCGCCGCACGGCGCCAGGCGCTGGCCGACGCGGCGCTGGAGGAGCGGCTCCGCTCGGAATGGCTGGACGTCACGCTCGCGCCGCGCCCCGCGCCCGCCGGCACGATCCACCCGATCTCCCAGGTGCAGGAGGAGATCGCCGCGATCTTCGCCGACATGGGCTTCGAGATCGCCGAGGGGCCGCAGATCGAGGACGACTGGTACAACTTCGACGCGCTGAACATCCCGGCCGAGCATCCGACGCGCACCGAGATGGATACCTTCTACATGGCGCAGGCCGACTGCGACGACCGCCCGCCGCATGTGCTGCGCACCCATACCTCGCCGGTGCAGATCCGCGGCATGCAGGCACGCGGCGCGCCCTGCCGCTTCATCTGCCCGGGCCGGGTCTATCGTGCCGACTACGACCAGACCCACACGCCGATGTTCCACCAGGTCGAGGGGCTGGCGATCGACCGCGACGTCTCGATGGCGCAGCTCAAATGGGTGCTGGAGGCATTCTGCCGGGCGTTCTTCGAGGTCGAGGACGTGGAGCTGCGCTTCCGCGCCAGCCATTTCCCCTTCACCGAGCCCTCGGCCGAGGTCGATATCCGCTGCTCGTGGGAGGGCGGCAAGCTGACGCTCGGCCAGGGCGACAGCTGGCTGGAGATCCTGGGCTCGGGCATGATCCATCCCAAGGTGCTGGCGGCCGGCAACATCGACCCGGCCGAGTGGCAGGGCTTTGCCTTCGGCATCGGCATCGACCGGGTGGCGATGCTGAAATACGGCATCCCGGACCTGCGCGCCTTCTTCGAGAGCGACCTGCGGTGGTTGCGCCATTACGGCTTTGCGGCGCTCGACCAGCCGGCGCTGCACGCGGGGCTCAGCCGGTGAACGGGCTGGGCACGGTACGGCCATGACGGTCCAGAAGAGCGCCTGTCCGGAGATCCGCGAGGGCATGCTGCCGGGCGTGCTGGGCGCGATCGCGGACCTGCACATGGCGGTCTATCCCGCGGAACACGCCGTCGCGGGCCAGTTCGAGGCCGACCAGCTCGCCGATCTCGCCGATTTCGCCGCACGCCACGACGAGGCCCGGGACGCGCTCTTCAGCGCCTGGGACAGCGACGGGCTGATCGGCTGCACGGTGGTGGACGGAACGGACACGACGGGGCCGGCCGGCTGGGCGCGTCTGCGCTGGGTGCTGGTCGCGCATCGGGCGCGCGGCACCGGGCTCGGCCGGCGTCTCATGGCCCGTGCGCTGGAGACCGTCGACCGGGCGCCGGCGCGCGGCCTGTGGCTGACCACCTTCTCCGGCCTCGACGCCGCGCGGCGGCTCTACGAGGCCAATGGCTTCGCGCTGGTCGAGGCGTGGCCCGACACCCGCTGGGGCCGCCCGCTGACGGTCCAGCGCTTCGAGCGACCCGTCCGGCAGGCCGCCCCCGGGGGCTGAGGGACGCCGCGACGCGCGATCGGCCGACCGCGACGGGGCAGACGCGCCAACGGGCCGACACTGCCGGAACCGGGTTCCTGGCCGCCGCCTTCGACTGATGCCGGGCTTCCAGTACAGGAAGAAGGGGCGGGACGATCCCCGATCCCGGGCCGGCGCCGTGGCTGACGCGCCTCGGCACTCCCCCTGGCGCCGGCGCCTGCCGGAGCGTCGCTCGCGGGCCGTCGGCCCGTCGCGTCATCGTTCAGCGTCACGCCGCGAAGGATCGGCGGAGGGCGGTGGCGATGGCGCGGGTGATGGTGGTCGAGGGCAACACGCCGACGGTCGTGGCGGCCAAGCTGGCGGCCGGCGGCGGCGTGCCGGCCGATCAGTATGCCGCCGCCCTCCGCCATCACGCGCCCGGGCTGGAGACGGTGATCGCGCGTCCCTTCCACGACGAGCCCATGCCGACGCTCGACGGGCTGGACGGCGTGGCGCTGACGGGCTCGGGCGTCGATTTCGCCGCCGATGACGCCCGTGCGGCGCCGCACCTGGCGCTGGTGGAACGGATCTTCGCCGCCGGCCTGCCGGTGATCGGCTCCTGCTGGGGGCTGCAGACCGGCACCGTGGTGCTGGGCGGCGCGGTCGGCGCGGCGGCCGCGGGGATCGAGGCGCCGATCGCCCGCGCCCTCCGGCTCACGCCCGAGGGGCGCGCCCATCCGATGCATGCCGGGCGCGAGGCGGTGTTCGAGGCGCCCTGCATCCACCGCGATGTCGTGACCCGTCTGCCGGCCGGGGCATGCGTGACGGCAACCAACGACCATTGCGCGGTGCAGGCGATGGTGGTCGAGACCGGCGCCGTCCGCTTCTGGGGCGTGCAGTACCACCCGGAGCACGCGGTGGCGGACATGGTACGCTACTTCGCCATGCGACCTTCGCCCCCGGACGATGCGGGACGCGGTGTCCTGCAGGGCGGCCCCCGTCCCCTCGGCCACCGCCCGATGGGCGCGCCCGATCTGGCAACGCTCATTGCAGCGCTGGAGGCGCTGGAAGAGGGGCGGACCCCGGCGCATGCCCTCGATCCCGCGCCCGGTCCGGAACTGATCGGGCCGGACCGGCGCGGGGCCGAACTGGTCGCCTGGCTCGTCGCCATCGGCGCCCGCGACACGCCGGCCCGGTCGCGGCTGGCGGCGGCCGACGCGGCGCTACCGGCCTGAGCGGCGGGTCTGCTATCTTCCCCGCGACGGCCCTGGGGGAGGGCCGCAGTGACGAGGGGGATCACATGTCGTTCTTTTCGAAACTCCGCCGCGAGCCGGCCGACGAGACGCTGGTGCGCGCGATGCTGGTGCCGTCTGTCTCGGCGATCATGGCCGACGGGGACATGCAGGCCGAGGAGGTGTCGATGCTGTCGAACCTCTGCATGTTCAGCCCGATCTTCCACACCATCCCGCCCGAGCGGCTGGCCGAGATCGTGCGCGAACTGATCGCCGAGATCATGGAGGAGGGGGGCGAGGCGAAGCTGAACGCTGCCGCCGCCCAGCTGACGCCCGGCCAGCGCGAGACCGCCTTCTGCTTTGTCGCCCGCATCGTGCTGGCAGACGGGGTGACGGGCGAGCGGGAGAAGATGGCGCTGGAGAAGATCTCGGCGGTGCTGGAGATCGACGCCGCCCTGCAGGCGCAGATCCAGACGGTGATCGGGATGCTGCAGCGACCGGCCTTCTACGGCTGAGGACGGGGGCCGCGCGCCGCTCCACCATCGCGAGGGCCGAGGCGCCGCCCCGGCGT
>JBCBPG010000112.1:0-8861 GCA_039820865.1 Pseudomonadota bacterium | reverse complement strand
TGTCGAGATCCTCGAAGGTCAGTTTCGTGGCCGGCGCGATCACCACCGCCTCGCCCGACAGGATCGCGGCACCGTCGCCCTTGCGCGTTACCTCGGTCGCCAGCACCACCTCGCGGTCGGCGCGCTTCTCGGTCACGCGCACGCGGGCGACCAGCTCGTCGCCGGCATGGGCGCGTTCGTGGAAGGTGAAGGCCTGCGCGCGGTAGAGCGTGCCCGCGCCCGGCAGGATGTTGCCCAGCACCGCCGAGATCAGCGAGCCTATCCAGAGCGAGGGGGCGACGGCCTCGGCTATCCCGTCGCCATCGCCGTCACGATGGGCGATGTGCAGCGGGTTGTGATCGCCCGAGGCGTTGGCGAACACCAGGAAGTCGTCCTCGGTGCAGACGCGCACCAGCGATGCCGCGTCGCCGACCTTCAGCTCGTCATAGGGGCGGTTCTCGGCGATCTTCATTCGGCCGCCTCCGGCGCCGGCGCGCGCGCGGCCAGCGGGTCCTCGGTGACGTCCTCGGTCGCGGGCGCGAGGCCCAGCACCTCGCGGAAGCGCTGGAGGGTGGCGAGCGTGTGGGGCGCCATCTCGTCGATCGCGCCGGGGACGTACTGCACGACCGCCGCGGCCAGCGCGCGCTCACCGGGGTCCTCGATCAGCACCGGCAGGGTCTCGATCGCCTCCTCGTGGGCGAAGGTGGCGATCAGCGTCTGCTCGTGGATGATCCGCGCCCGCTCGTCCGTCGAAAGCGACCGGAACGGCTCGTCCTGGGTCAGCACGCGAGAGGAACGGTCGAGCCGGTCGCGCCGGACATTGCCGCGGCTCTCGGCCAGGAGGATCAGCATGCGGATCACCGCCTCGGCAAAGCCGCCGCTGCGGATATGCATCAGCGCGGTCTTGACCTGCGGCAGGCTGCGCAGCTCGTCGGACGACTTGAGCGTGCGGTGGACCGTGTTGCGCCGCCCGAAGGCCTGCGCCATCGGCCCGCCCCAGAGCATGTAGAACGCGCTCTCGTAGCCCGCGTCGCGGATGTCGCGGCCCATGTCGAGCCACTGCTCCATCAGGTCCGCGCCGATGCGCTCGGCCCGGCTGAAGGGGTTGTCGGCCGCAGCCGGGCGGCGGTTGGCGGCGGCGGCGTTCGCCATGGTCCTGAAGACCGAGGTCATCGGGTTGGCCGAGGACATGAGCGAGCGCTGGAGGCGCATCGGATGCGCCGCGCGCAGCGCCGAGGCGACGGCCGGGTTGACCGTCGCGCGCACCCAGGGGCGCACGAAGAGGTCATAGGCCTCGGCCTGCATCTCCGAGGCACGCGCCACGGCGCCGAAGGCGGCCTCGTCCTCGCGCCCGTCGTCGAGCTTGGCGAGATCGCTCATCCGCCGCTCGGCAAAGCTGACCAGCCAGGTCCTGTCGTCGCCCGTGCCCTCGGCCCCCTCGACGATCATCTCGTAGAGCCCGGGCGCCAGCGCCTCGATCGTCTTCATCGTCGAGGCGACCTCGGTGTGCTCCTTCTGCGCGATCTTGGAGGAGACGAAGATGCCGAGATGCCCGACCTCGGGATGGATCATGTAGATGATGCGCTGGCCGCGGATCCGGATCTCCTGCTCGTCGGCAAAGGTGTCGATGATCCAGTTCAGCGCCTGCTGCGGCGGGGTGATGTTGTCGCCGTGGCTGGTGAACACTATGATCGGCGCCTGGATCGCCTTGAGGTCGATCGGCCGGCCGGGTTCCAGCTGCGCCATGTTGCGGGTCAGCCGGTTGCCGACGAAGAGCTGCTCGACGATCCAGCGGATCTCGGGCTCGTTCAGCAGGAAGTAGCCGCCCCACCAGCGCTCGAATTCCAGGAACCGGTCGCGGCCGCGATCGACGTCGGCGTAGAGGTCGTAGTACTTGCGAAAGAAGTTCCGCCCGGGGTTCAGCATCTCGAAATTCATGACCAGGTTGGCGCCGTCGAAGGTCCCGCCGCCGAGGTCCGCGATCAGCATCGGGATCCAGGTGCCGCCAAGCACGCCGGCATTGTAGCGCATCGGGTTCACGCCGACCTCGCCCGACCAGGTGGCGACCGGCGCGCCGTTGATCACCAGCGGGCCGGTGATGTCGGGGTTCATCGCGGCCAGTACCAGCGTCGCCCAGCCGCCCTGGCAGTTGCCGGCGACCACGGGCCTGGCGCTCTCGGGGTGGCGGCGCATCACCTCGCGCACGAAGGCGGCCTCGGCGCGGGTGACGTCGGCCAGCGTCTGGCCGGGCTCGGGCTCGGCGCGGAAGTTCACGAAGTAGACCGGGTGGCCGTCGCGGAAGGCCACGCCCACCTGGCTGTCGGTCTTGAAACCGCCGATGCCGCCGCCATGGCCCGCGCGCGGGTCGATGATGATGTAGGGCCGCTTCCAGTCCATCACCTCGACACCGGCGGGCGGGATCAGGCGGAGAAGCTCGTAGTTGCAGGGATGCTCGAGCGTCGCGCCGTCGAGCACCACCTCGTGGTCATAGGCCAGCACCGGCGGGCAGCCCCTCGCCTCGTGTTCGAGGAAGATGTCGCCGCGCTCGCGCAGCACGTCGAGCGTCATCAGCCAGCGCTGGGCGAGGTCCTGCAGGTACTCGGCCAGCGGGCCGTGCGCGGGGTCCGGCACCGCCTGGCGCGGATCGTCGAGGCGGGGCATCGGCAGCGCGGCCGCAGCCTCCTTCATCCGCTCGAGCGTCGCCTTGGCGCGCGTGCGGTGGGTCGACGAGATCGAGGTGGCGTGCCGGCTGACCGAGCGCAGGATCAGGTCGGCCATCTCCGAGGCGGCGGCGAACTGCGCCGTCACCTGCGCCATGTGGTCGGCCGGCCCGTGCGCCGCCGCATCGACCAGCCCCGCCATCCGCTTCGCCGTCTCTGCCTGCAGGTGTTCCATGCCGCCCTCCGAGGTTCAGCCGATGATGCCGTAGCCGCCGTCGATCGCGTGCACGCCGCCGGTGACGTTCCCGGCCTCGCGGCTGGCGAGGAAGGCGCAGTAGGCGCCCACGTCCTCGATGGTGGCGAGGTGGTGTGTGGGCGCGCGGGCCGCGGCGGCGTCGAGCAGTTCGTCGAAGCTGTCGATGCCCGAGGCCGCGCGGGTGCGCAGCGGCCCGGGCGAGAGCGCGTGGACCGAGATGCCCCTGGGCCCCAGTTCGGCCGCGGCATAGCGCACGGCGGCCTCCAGCGCGGCCTTGACCGGGCCCATCATGTTGTAGTGCTCGACCACCCGGCTTGCGCCCTGGAACGAGACGGTCATGCAGGTCCCGCCCTGGGGCATCAGCGGCTCGGCCCGGCGGATGAGGCGCAGGAACGAGTGCACCGAGATGTCCATGGCCGTCGCGAACCCCTCGGCCGAGCAGTCGATGACGCGGCCGTGCAGGTCGTCGCGTGGCGCGAAGGCGATCGAGTGCACGAGCGTGTCGAGCCGGCCCCAGCGTCGGGTGATCTCGGCGAAGAGCGCATCGGCCTGGCCCTCGTCGCGCACGTCCAGCGGCATCACGATCTCGGCGCCGATCTCCTCGGCCAGCGGGCGCACATGGCTCTCGGCCTTGGCGTTGAGATAGGTGATCGCGAGGTCGGCCCCCTGCGCCCTGAGCGCGCGCGCACAGCCCCAGGCGATCGAGTTGTCGTTCGCGATGCCGACGATCAGCGCCTTGGTATTTTGCAGGTTAAACAAGGACAAAGCTCCCGCCGAGTCGCATTCGATGCAGTGCAGCATAGCAACGCGACAGTTCGCTGACGTGCGGAGATTTTGTGCAGTGCAGCCTAGGCGGGATCGGCGGCGACCAGCAGGACGGCGTCGGGGTCGATGCTGAGCGTCACGCGCTCGCCCACGGCCGGTGAGGCGCGTGCGGCGAGGGTGGCAAAGAGCATGCGATCGGTCACGCCCGAGATGGCGAGGCGGTAATGCGTGCCGACGAAGGTGGTGCGCTCGACCCGACCGCTGAGCGGGCCGTCGGGGGCCAGGCGCACGTCCTCGGCACGGATGAAGGCGCGGCGGGCGCCGAGCGGCTCGGGCAGCGTCAGGGTCCCGCCCGCGAGGTGCAGCGCCGTGTCCTCGGGGCGGCCGTCGAGGGGGACGGCATGGCCCACGAACTCGGCCACGAAGGGCGAGGCGGGGCTGCGGTAGAGCTCCTCCGGGGTGCCGGTCTGCTCGACGCGGCCCTCGTTCATCACGGCGACACGGTCGGCGATGGCCAGTGCCTCGGTCTGGTCGTGGGTGACGAAGATCGCGGTGATCTCGAAGCGCCGCAGCAGCTCGGCCAGCTCGTCGCGGAGCCGGTCGCGGAGCGCGGCGTCGAGGGCGGAGAGCGGCTCGTCCAGCAGCAGCACCCGCGGGCGGGGAGCGACGGCGCGGGCGAGGGCGACGCGCTGGCGCTGGCCGCCGGACAGCGCCGTGACCCGCTTGTCGACATGATCGCCGAGGCCGCACATGGCCACGACCTCGTCGACCCGCGCGGCGGTCTCGTCCGCCGCCAGCCCCTGCATCTTGAGGCCGTAGGCGATGTTGCGCCGGACCGACATGTTGGGAAAGAGCGCGTAGGACTGGAAGACCATGCCGACCTGGCGCCGCTCGAGCGGCAGCGCGGTGACGTCCTCGGCGCCGAAGCGGATGGCGCCGCCCGGGTCGGGCGTCTCCAGCCCCGCGATCATGCGCAGCAGCGTGGTCTTGCCGCAGCCGGAGGGGCCGAGGAGGGCGAGGATCTCGCCGGTCTCGATGGTCAGCGCGGTGGGACGGACGGCGGTGGTCCCGCCCTCGAAGGTCTTGGCGACATCGCTCAGCGTGAGGGTCATCGCGCCAGCCTCGATGCGCGGTTCGAGGCCCACTGCATGGCCATCAGCAGCGGCACGATCATCACGAAGAAGACCAGCGTATAGGCCGACGCGATCTCGAGGCGCATCGAGGCGTAACTGTCGGCCAGCCCCACGGGCAGCGTCTTGAGGAAGGGCGTGTGCAGCATCCAGGTCAGGTTGAACTCCCCGATCGAGAGCGTGACGACGGTGAGCGCGCCGGCCAGGATCCCCGGCATGGCGTTCGGCACCACGATGTCGCGAAAGCGCTGCCACGGCCCCGCGCCGAGGGTGGAGGCCGCCGCCTCCAGCGTCTTGAGGTCGATCGCCGCCAGCACGGCGAGGACCGAGCGGATCATGAAGGGCAGCGTGTAGAGGACGTGGCCGACCAGGATGAAGGCGGGCGAGGTGCGGAACCCCTTCATCGTGCCGTAGAGCTGGAGGAGGGCGAGTGCGAGGGCGAGGCCGGGGACGGCGAGGGGCAGGGAGACGAACTCCTCGAGGATGCGGCTCAGCCGTCCCGGGTTGCGGGCGAGGCCGTAGGCGGCGGGCACGCCGATGATCAGCGTGCAGACCAGGCAGCCGAGCGCGATGCCGAGCGACAGGAAGATGCTGCCCGAGTAGAGCGTCCAGACCTCGCCGATCCACTTGAGCGTCAGGCCCGAGCCGAGGCCGCGGAAGTAGTTGACCGTCAGGCCCGCCAGCACCGACTGGATTGCCGGCACCATGAGGAAGGCGCAGGCGAGAAGCGTCACGGCGAGGGAGACGTGGCGACCCGTCATCTCAGCCCCCCGCCGCGACGGTGGTGCCGGCATAGCTCCGCGCCAGCAGCAGGAGCGCCCAGGTGACGATGCCGAGCAGGATCGACAGCGCCGAGGCCATGGCGATGTTCGCCGACAGCGTGAACTCGGTATAGATGACCATCGGCAGCACATCGATATTGGTGGCCAGCGTGAAGGCGGTCCCGAAGGCGCCCATCGCGGTGGCAAAGGCGATCGCGCCCGAGGCGATCAGCGCCGGCGCCAGCCCCGGCAGGATCACGTCCAGGAACACACGCGCGGGGGGCGCGCCGAGCGTGCGGGCGGCCTCCTCCAGCGCGGGGTCCAGCTTCTCGGCCGCGGCCATCACGGTCAGCAGCACGCGCGGGATCGAGAAGTAGAGATAGCCGAGAAAGAGGCCGAGCGAGGAATAGGCGAAGACCACGTTGCCGGGCGTCACCTGGTTCACCAGCCCCTGCCGCCCGCCGAGCAGGATGATGAGAAACCCGATCACCACGCCGGGAAAGGCCAGCGGCAGCGTCAGGATCGAGATCAGCGCCCCGCGCCCGGTGAAGCGGCTGCGCGCGAGGTAGAGCCCCGCGGTCGTCGAGACGGCGAGCGCCGCGGCGGTGACGAGGGCCGAGATGATCACGGTCTGCAGCAGCGTCTCAAGGTAGCGCGGCGTCTGCAGGATCTGGAGATAGATGCCCCAGCCGGCCTCGCCCCCGGCCGAGCCGAGGCCGAGCCTGGCCAGCGGCAGCGCCAGGAAGGCGAGCGTGAACACCGCCGCCGGCAGGAGGCAGAGCGCGAGGAAGGTCCGGTCGGTCATGCGGGCCCCGCAAAGGGCCGGGGGCGGGCGGTGCCGCCCCCGGGATGGCTCACTCGACCTCGGCGAGATAGCGCTCGCCGAAGGCCGACTGCACCGCCTCCATCGCCGCATAGTCGACGGCGACGGCGCGCTCGTACTCGCTGGCCGGCAGGAACTTCTCGGCGACCGCCTCGGGCAGCTCGACCGGGCGCGAGGGCTGGAGATAGGCGTTGGTCCAGATCGCCTGGCCCTCGTCCGAGAGGATGAAGTCCAGCACCTTCTTGCCGAGCTCGGGGTTCGGCGCGTCCTTCACCAGGCTCATGACATAGGGCACGCGCACCGAGCCCTCGCAGGGGAGCACGAACTCGAAGTTGCCGTCCTCCTCGTACTTGCCGCGATAGGCGTTGAAGTCATAGTCGAACAGGATCGGGATCTCGCCCGAGACGACGCGGGCATAGGAGGTCTGCTTCGGCACGATCGGATCATTCTCGCCCAGGTCCTGGAAGTACTTGATCGCCGGGTCGAAGTTCTCGAGATCGCCGCCGAAGGCCATGTTCACGGCGACCGCACCGGCATAGCCGACGAAGGCCGAGGACGGGTCGAGATAGCCGACCATGCCGGCATATTCGGGCTTGGTCAGGTCGGCGAAGCAGGCCGGGACCGGCGCGCCGCCCAGCGCATCGACGTTCACGAAGAAGCCGAGCGTGCCGAAATGGATGGCGAACCAGGCGCCCTCCGGGTCCTTGAGGCCGTCGGGGATGTCGTCGAAGCCCGTCGGCTTGTAGGGCTCGACCACGCCCTCGTTGCCGGCCTTGATGCCGGTGGTGACGCCGTAATAGGCGACGTCGGCGACCGGGGCGTCGCGCTCGGCGAGCAGCTGGCTCAGCGTCTGGCCCGAGTTCTTGTTGTCGTGCGGCATCTGCACGTCGACCTTCTCGTCGATCGCCTTCAGCATCGAGGCCCAGTCGGCCCATTGCGGCGGGCAGTTGTAGCAGACGGCGTCGGCCGCGATCGCGGGCGTGGCGATCGCCGTTGTGACAGCGGCAACAAGGGCATAGCGTTTCATGATCGTCGCTCCTTTGGGCCTTCAGACGTGGCTTGGGGGTCGGTGAGGCGGCGGCGGGGCGCGGCAACGCCCCTGCCGTCGTGATCTCCGCCGGCCGGGCCGAGGCTGCGGCCGGGGCGGAAGCGGATGGGCTGGCCCTGCGTGAGGCCGGCCGGGGTCGTCTCGTGCTCGATCGCGTCCAGCAGCGCCGCGGCGGCCTCGCCGCCCATGCGCCGGGGATCGGTGGCGATGGTCGCCAGCGTCGGCTCGACCAGGTCGCCCACGGGGATGCCGTCGAAGCCGACGATCGACAGGTCCTCCGGCACCCTGCGGCCGAGATCGCGCACGGTGCGCATCGCCGCCAGCGCCAGCAGGTCGTTCGAGGCAAAGAGGCCGCTCAGCCGGGCGTTGCCCGCCAGCAGATCGGCCAGGCGCGCGGCGAGGTCCTGCTGCTGCTCGTCGATCTCGAGGAGCGCGGGCGGCGCCATGCCAAGCCGCGCCGCGGCCCGCGCGAACCCCTCATAGCGCTGGCGCGAGCGGTCGGAGGCGGCGAAGCGGAGCGCGAGGAAGCCGGTATGGACGTGGCCTTCCGCCCAGAGCGCGGCGGCGACCGCCTCGGCCGCGGCGGCGTTGTCGACGTAGAAGGCCGCCTGGTCGCCCACGGGGGCGTTGAACACCAGGCAGTGGCGCAGGCCCCGCGCGCGGACGAGGTCGAGCCCGGGGCTGGCGGTCGCGTCGCTGACGGTCAGGACCAGCCCCTCGACCTGCTGGGCGACGAGCATCCGGATCGCGTCGGTCTCGAGGCCCGGGTCGTAGTCGGAGCACATCAGGATCAGGTGGTAGCCACGCGCCAGCACCGCGGCCTGAACGGCCTGCACCGCCTCGGCAAAGACGGGGTTCACCAGCGAGGGGACGAGGCAGCCGATGGTCCGCGTGCGCCGGCTCTGCAGCGACCGGCCGATCTCGCTGAACTCGAAGCCCAGCACCTCGGCCGCCGCCAGCACCCGGTCGCGCGTCGTGGCGCTGGCGGGCCCGGTGCCGTTCAGCACGCGGCTGACGGTGGCGACCCCGCAGCCGGCGCGTTCGGCGACATCCCTGATGGTGGCGGACCGGGACACGCGACACTCCGTGGAAACGTTTCCATGTCGTTAGCGCCCTTGCGCGACGCTCTCGTGACCTCTCGTTGTCAGCTTGACGTCATGGCCTGTGCCCGGCCGTCGCGGGCGTCCTGGCGGGCGTCGTGGCGGGCGTTGCTGGCGGCGACCGCCGGCGGGAGACGGCGGCCAGGACCGGCGAGGCTGTGTTCGAGGTGCCGCGGCATCTCGTCGAACGCCTCGCGCGCGACCGGCCCGTCCCGCTCGAGGCCGCGCCGGCGCCGGGCCGGCATCTTCCGCCAGACGCCCTGGAGGCTGCCGCGCAGCGCGGCGGAGCGGCATGGACCTTCGGCAAGCGCCACCACGACCATCACCGCCCATCTCTCG
>JBCBPG010000111.1:0-8906 GCA_039820865.1 Pseudomonadota bacterium | reverse complement strand
CAGGCGACGGGCATGGCACCCGTCTCGGCGGCCACGGCGGCGGCTCGCTCGACGTCGCGGTCCAGGATGGCCACGGGCGCGCCGCGGGCGCGGAGCGCGCGGGCACAGGCCTCGCCGAGGCCGCTGGCGCCGCC
Organism: Pseudomonadota bacterium; assembly: GCA_039820865.1. GTDB lineage: Bacteria > Pseudomonadota > Alphaproteobacteria > Rhodobacterales > Rhodobacteraceae > Thermohalobaculum. The sequence goes on along the minus strand of JBCBPG010000111.1, from coordinate 8,772 downwards.
GCTTACGACCGCGGGTGTCGTCTCGCCGATCTTCATGGCTCTCCCCCTCCACCCGGACAGCGGGCGATGACGATTTCGGTGTCGCCGTAGCGGCGGCGGTCCTCGATGGCCAGCCAGTCGGGCAGCACGGCCGGCCGGTCCGCCGCCGCCTCGATCACCGCCAGCGCGCCGGGGGCCAGCCAGCCGCCCTCGGCCGCCGAGGTCAGCGCCCGGCCCGCCGCCTGCGGCTGGTCATAGGGCGGGTCGGCGAAGACCAGGTCGTGGGGCGCGCCGCGGCAGGGGCCGAGACGGGTGGCGTCGCGCCGCCAGATCTTGGTCTCACCCGCCAGCCCCAGCGCATCGACCGAGGTGCGGATCAGCGCCCGGCTCGGCCCGTGATCGTCGACGAAGACCGCATACCGGGCACCGCGCGACAGCGCCTCCAGCCCCAGCGCGCCGGTGCCGGCGAAAAGGTCGAGCACGCGCCGCCCCTCGGGCACCGCCGGCCCCTCGCCGCCGTATCCGCCGTGGGCGAGCAGGTTGAACAGCGCCTCGCGCACGCGATCGGCGGTCGGGCGCAGATGCGCCGCCCCGCCGCCCGCCGCCCCGGGCGCCGCCAGCCGGTGTCCGCGAAAGCGTCCCGCGACGATGCGCAATCAGAGCACCCGGTCGAGCGCGTCGATCACCCGGTCGATCTCCGCCTCGGTCGTGTAGTGCAGGAAGGAGAGGCGGAGGACGCCGTGGTCCGGGTCCGCCCCCATCGCCCGGATCACGCGGGGCGAGTAGAAGTCGCTGCCCCCTGCCCCGATGCCATGCGGCGCCAGCGCCTCGGCCAGCTCGGCCGCGGGGCGGGCATGGACCATCGCGACGGTCGAGTGGCGCCGCGCCGGGTCGGTCGGGCCCAGCACCCGCAGATCCGCCCGCGTCTCGAGATAGGCCATCAGCCGCGCCAGCAGCGCCTTCTCCCGCGTCCGCATCATCGCGGCGACGGCGCGGGCGCGATCGCGGGGCGCGGCCTGGGCCGGCAGGTGATGGTCGTGCAGCGCGTCGATGTAGTCGGCGACACCCGCCATGGCGGCGACCTGCGCGTGGTCGGGGCCGGCGGGGACCATCCGCTTCTCGGGATAGGCATCGTTGAAGACATGGCCCTGGTTCGGCAGCGCGGCGTTGAACGCGCGGCGCAGCACCATCACCCCCTGGTGCGGCCCCCAGGTCTTGTAGGCCGAGAAGAGATAGGCATCGGCGCCCAGCGCGCCCGCATCCGGGATGCCATGCGGCGCGGCCGAGACGCCGTCGACGACCAGCCAGGCGCCCGCGTCATGCACCATGGCAGCGATCTCGGCCACGGGATTGCCCTCGGCCACGATGTTCGAGGCATGGGGCATCGCGACGAGCCGCGTGCGCCCGGTCAGGAGCGCGGCGAGACCGGCGGGGTCGAGATGGCCGGTCTCCGGCTCGACGCACCACTCGCGGACGGCGATGCCGCGGTCGGCCAGGCGGCGCCAGGCGCCGGTATTCGCCTCGTGGTCCTGGTCGGTGACGACGATCTCGTCGCCCTCGGCCAGCATCGCCCCCACGGCCTGGGCCAGCACATAGACGTTCTGCGTGGTCGAGGGGCCGAACAGCACCTCGTCGGTCTCGACGCCCATCAGCGCCGCGAGCCGGGCGCGGGCCTCGTCCATCTCGGCGCCCGCCCGCGCGGCGGCGGCGAAGGGGCCATAGGGCTGGACCTTGTGGCCGGTATAGAAGCGGGTCAGCCGGTCGATCGTGGTGCCGGCGGTATAGGAGCCGCCGGCGTTCTCCATGAAGACCAGCCCCTCGGTCTCGGCCGAGGGGGTCGCGAAGGCGGGGAACTGGGCGCGCACCCAGTCGATGTCGAGCGGCGGCAGGCTGGTCTGCCCGTTCCCGGTGTCGAGGCTCATCAGAGCTCGACCACGACGCGGCCCTTGACCTGGCCCTTGAGGATCGCGGCGCCGAGGCCGGGCAGCTCCTCGAGCGTGGCGGGCTGGATCATGCCCTCCAGGTGCTCGCGCGGCAGGTCGGTGGCCAGGCGCGACCAGGCCTCGAGGCGGTCCTCGTAGGGCTTCATCACGCTGTCGATGCCCAGCAGGTTCACGCCGCGCAGCAGGAACGGGATGACCGTGGTCTCGAGCTTGGGCCCGCCGGCGAGGCCCACCGCCGCGACCGAGCCGCCATACTGCATCTGCGCCAGCACCCGGCCCAGCATCGCGCCGCCGACGGCGTCGACACAGCCCGCCCAGGCCTCGCGCTCCAGCGGCTTGCCGGGGCCGGCAAGCTCGTCGCGCGCCACGATCCGCTTGGCGCCGAGACCGGTGAGGTAGTCGGCCGTCTCGGGCCGGCCGGTGACGGCGGCGACCTCGTAGCCGAGCTTGGCGAGGATCGCCGTGGCGACCGAGCCGACACCGCCGGCAGCGCCCGTCACCAGCACGGGGCCGCTGGCCGGCGTGACGCCATGGCGCTCCAGCGCGATGACGGCCAGCATGGCGGTGAAGCCGGCGGTGCCGACGGCCATGGCGAGACGGGTGTCGAAGCCCTCCGGCAGCGGCACCAGCCAGCCGGCCTTGACGCGCGCCTTCTCGGCATAGCCGCCCCACCAGACCTCGCCCACGCGCCAGCCGGTCAGCACGACCGGGTCGCCGGGCTTGAAGGCGGGATTGTCCGAGGCCTCGACCTCGCCCGCGAAGTCGATGCCGGGGACGTGGGGGTACTTGCGCACCAGCCCGCCGCCGCCGGTGAGGCAGAGCCCGTCCTTGTAGTTCAGCGTGGTGTGGCGGACGCGCACGGTGACGTCGGCGCCGTCCCCGGCGCCCGGCAGCCGGTCCTCCCCGATCTCCTGCACGGCAGCGGAGACGGTGCCGTCGTCGGCCTTGTCGACGATGAGCGCTCGGAAGGTCATGGGGTGTCTCCTCGCTGTCGCAGCCGGCGCCGTGGGCGGCGCAGGCCGGGGGCTGTCGGGGGCCTCGGCGCCCTCCGAATGCGGCAGACATGAGCCGGTCGTGCCGCCCCGCGTCAAGGCGCGCCTGCGCGACGGTCACGGGCTGGCGGCGTCCCGTCCCGCCGCGCCCTGTCCCTGCGGGGGACGCCATCGCGTCCGGGCGCATCACGACTAGGCAAGACTGCGCTGCAGCATTATCACGAGGCGCGTCGCGGTCCCCTTCCCAGAGGCCCCCTGCCGCGACGGCGCCCGGCGGCTTCAAGCACCGGCCGGCGCAGGGCCCCGATCCGGGAGACGGCGATGAAGCTCATCTCCGGCAACGCCAACAGGGCGCTCGCCGAAAGCATCGCCCGGCGCATCGCCACCCAGCGCGGGACGAGCACGGCGCTGACCGAGGCCCGGGTCGAGCGGTTCAAGGACGGCGAGATCTTCGTCGAGGTGTTCGAGAACGTGCGCGGCGAGGATGTCTTCATCATCCAGCCGACCTCCTCGCCCGCCAACGACAACCTGATGGAGCTGATGGTGATCACCGATGCCGTCCGCCGCTCCTCGGCGCGGCGGATCACGGCGGTCACCCCCTATTTCGGCTATGCGCGCCAGGACCGGCGGACGGCAGCCCGCACGCCGATCACGGCCAAGCTGGTGGCCAACCTGATGACCGAGGCCGGCATCGACCGGGTTCTGACGGTCGACCTGCATGCAGGCCAGATCCAGGGCTTCTTCGACATCCCCGTGGACAACCTCTACGCCGCGCCGGTCTTCGCGCTGGACGTGAAGCAGCGCTTCGCCGGGCGCGACGACCTGGTCGTCGTGTCGCCGGACGTGGGCGGCGTGGTGCGCGCGCGCGACCTGGCGCGCCGGATCGACGCGTCGCTGGCCATCGTCGACAAGCGCCGCGGCCGGCCGGGCGAGGTCGAGAGCATGACGGTGATCGGCGATGTCCGCGACCGGACCTGCGTGATCATCGACGACATGTGCGACACGGCCGGCACGCTCTGCCGCGCGGCCGACCTGCTGGTCGAGGAAGGGGCGAAGGCGGTGCATGCCTATGTTTCGCACGGCGTGCTCTCGGACCCCGCTGTCGAGCGGATCACCTCGTCGCGCCTGACCGAGTTCGTCTGCACCGACTCGATCGCGCTGAAGCCCGAGGCGCGGGGCGCGCACAACATCCGCGTGCTTTCGATCGCGCCGCTCATGGCGCAGGCGGTGATGAACGTCTCGGCCGGCACCTCGGTCTCCTCGCTCTTTCAGGAGGAGATGCTGGCACCGATGTACCAGGCCCATATCTGACCCCCTCGGGCGGCGCCGGGAGCGTCCCGCTCCCGCCCGTGCCCAGCCTCGCATCGCCGGGTTTCCACGCTGCGAACGCTCGGGTGGCGCCGTGCCACGCTCCACCGGGGGGCGGGGCGCATCCCGGGGCGTGCGGCGTTGCCGCGAACGGGCTTCAGGGGCTTGCGCGGGCGGGACTTTCCCGCTATCCGCCTCGCTCCGGATCAGCATGGATGACAGGCGTGGCGCGCATTGGCGCGCCGGGTCCTGGGCGGGAGCGAGCGATGAAGGCGGATATTCACCCGGACTACCACGTCATCGACGTGAAGATGACCGACGGTACGATCGTCCAGATGCGCTCGACCTGGGGCAAGGAGGGCGAGACGATGACGCTCGACATCGACCCTTCGGGCCACCCCGCCTGGACCGGCGGCTCGCAGAAGCTGATGGACACCGGCGGGCGCGTCTCGAAGTTCAAGAAGAAGTTCGAGGGCTTCGGCTTCTGAGCCGATCCCCTCTGACCACGGTCCTTGCGCGCGGCGTCGGATGGCGTCGCGCGTTCTGATTCGCGGGGTGCGGGGCCGGGCGGACCGCGACGGCTTCGGCCAGAGGCGGTCGCGGCGCCGCCCGTCGGCGGGGCGGCGCCAGCTGCGGTTCAGTCGAGGGGCCGGCAGGTTTCCTCGATCGGGCGCAGCAGCGTGCAGGCCTCGTCAGGTTCCATCGCCTCGCGCCCGATGATCGCGACGTGATAGCGCGGCCGCCCGCCGGTCCTGGCCTGTCCGATCGAGACCTTGGCACCCTCCATCCGCGGCGGCTCGGCCAGCGCGAGCGAGGCGATGAGCGCCACCGCCTCGTCCTCGCGCGCGAAATCGCCGAGGGCGACGCGCCATGCCCCCTCCGGACGGGCCGGCGGCGTGGCCGCGTAGAGCGGCGCGTGCTTCGACCGCGAGAACACCGTCGCGCCGGCGGCGGCCGAGGGCGCCAGTGCCTCGCGGATCGCCACGAGCGTGCCGGCCGGGCTGCCCGGCCGGGCCGGCGGCAGCGGCGCGCGGGCGACGTTCACGCTGGCGCGGCCGGCCTTGCGCGGCTTGACCACCGCCACCCTCGTCGGCGCCTTGCGGAAACCGAGATCGAGCAGCTTGGCCGCCTGGGCATTGCGCGAGCGCGTGCTCTTGCCGCCCATGACGACGGCGATCACCCGCTCCTGCCCCCGTGCGGCGATCGAGACGAGGTTGTAGCCGGCCGCGCGCGTATAGCCGGTCTTCATCCCCTCCGCCCCGCGATAGGTCGCCAGGAGACGGTTGGTCGTGCGGATCCGACGCCCGGCTGCCGTGTGGCTCTTCCTGCCGAAGACGTTGTAGTAGCGGGGGAAATCGTAGTAAAGGTGGCGCGCCAGCATCGCCATCTCGCGCGCGGTCGAGAGATGGCCGCGCTGCGTCAGCCCGTGCGGATTGTGGAACGTGGTGTTCCGCATCCCCAGTTCCCGCGCCTTGGCGGTCATCATCTTGGCGAAGCGCTTCTGGCTGCCGCCCACCGCCTCGGCCAGGACCATCGCGGCATCGTTGGCCGACTTGATCGCGGTCGCGCGGATCAGGTGGCGGATCGACACGCGCTGGCCCTGCTTGAGGTAGAGTTTGGAGGCCGGCTGACGCGCGGCGTGGCGCGAGACGCGGACCTTCTGGTCGAGACCGATCTGCCCGCGCTTCACCGCCTCGAAGGTCAGGTAGAGCGTCATCATCTTGGTCAGCGACGCCGGGTGCTGGCGCCGGTCCGCATCGTGGCTGTAGTAGACCTTGCCCGAGCGCATATCCATCACGATGCCCGCATAGGGCGCCGCGGCGGCCGGCCCCGCGATCCATCCCAGCATCAGGCACGCCACCAGGGCCGCAATCACCCTGAGCCGCGACTGCGCCGGGCGCCCGCAGCCCCCCGCGCCGTCCCCAGCGTCGCCCGCCGCGACGCACTGCCCGATTCTGTCCGCTGTCGTCGCGCCGTGATGCCCCGCCCCGCCGCCACCCGCGGCGTCGCGCCCGACATCGTGCCTGGCATCCGGCTGCGCAGCCCCATGCGCCCGCCAGCATGTCCCATGGCCATGCGCTCCGGCCCTCGCCGTGCTCATCATACTGCCCCTTGCCCGCATTCTGCTCGTCAGCGCCGGCCTGAGGCCGGTCTTGGTTCTGGAACCAAGCGTAACATGCCGCCAATTCTTTGAGAATCCATTTCTGCCCCGCGCCGAAGCGGGATCGGCGGCGATGGCCCGCAGCGGGCCGACCCCACCCCGCCAACGGTCAGGATCGCACAGGGCTGAAGGGTCTCGCATTGCATCGCAACACGATCTTGACGCAGTGCAGCATCAGTCGCAAATCCGAGCCGTGAAGCATGCCACCAACGCTCGAAAGGACCGATCATGGCCGACGACACCCAGACCATCGTCGAGGACACGAAGAAGGCGGTCGACACGGCCGTCGAGGGCGCGCAGGAGGCGGTCGAGAAGACCGTCACCCGCATGGGCGCCGCCTTCGAGGACATCGCCAGCTTCAACCAGGCGACGCTCGACGCGCTCGTCGTCTCGAGCCGCGTCAGCACCAAGGCCTTCGAGACGCTGAACGCGCAGGTCATGGCCTTCGCCAAGCGCAGCTACGAGGAAGGCGTCGCGGCGGCCAAGGAGATCGGCGACGCCCGCTCGGTCACGGACCTGGTCGAGCGCCAGTCCCGCCACGCGAGCGCGATGGCCGAGACGGCGCTGGCCGAAATGGTCAAGCTGAACGACATCCTCGGCAGCGCGACGCGCGACACGGTGGCGCCGATCAGCGAACACGTCCAGACGGGCCTGCGCCTCGCCACCCGGCCCCTCAAGCCCTGATCTGAGCCGGCACACCACGGCCAGCACCACAGCCAGCACCAGGGTCGGGCGGCGGTTGCGGCATCCGGCGCCGAGACCATCGTCCGCCCTGCCCGCCGGCCATACCGCCATGGCCGGCCCTTCCGCCGCTGCCGTGCAGCATGCCGGCCCGACCAGGTTGGGAGGCGGGGCGCGGACGGCAGCGGGCGACGGCAGCAACGGACGGCAGCGGTCTCGCCCGCGCAACCGGGGCCGCCGGCTGTCCCGTCCTGTTCCAGCCCATCCCTGACTGTACCGCCATGGGGCAGTCGGCCGGCCTGCGCTAAGGACACCCCGGCGGGGCCGGCGATCGGGTCGACGGGGTCACGGATGGCGCGATGCCGCGTCTCGGCCCTTTCCCTGCCTCGACCCGCTCATATATCCTCCAGGCGGTGAGCAGCAGGGGGGCCGCGTGCATGCCGTGTCTAGACCCGCACCGCCGGCCTGACCTCGATCCCGCCGCGCCGGGCGTTGCGGGACGTATCCGGGCCGGCACCGGGGCGCGCGCGCAGGCGCCAGACGAACCGAACGACGACGTCCCGGGCCGCGGCACCGACGGCGATGTCGCCCTGAAGCCCCGCGAGAAGACGAAAAAGCCCTCGCTTTACAAAGTATTGATGTTGAATGACGACTATACCCCCATGGAGTTCGTCGTCTACGTCCTGCAACGGTTCTTCAACAAGGATCACGCGCAGGCCGTCGAGATCATGCTGACCGTGCACAACAAGGGGCTGGCGGTCGTCGGTGTCTATCCCTTCGAGGTGGCCGAAACGAAGGTCACCCAGGTGATGGACTGCGCCCGCTCGAACCAGCATCCGCTGCAGTGCACGATGGAGAAGGAATAGGCACACGGTGCTTCCCGCTTCGGCACTCGGCCGGGGGACTGCGGGACGCTCGCGACGCGGCGGCGACATTCCGCTTGATCGTCGCGAAGCCTAGGCCAACATCTAAGGGGCGGACCGCGGCCGAGGGGTGGTCCGTTACGCGACGCGAAACGTCGTCCGGCGGCCTGAGGGAGAGAGAGGCGATGCCTTCACTGACACAGACGCTCGAGGAAGCCATCCACCGCGCGATCGGTCTGGCCAATGCCCGGCGCCATGAGCTGGCCACGCTCGAGCATCTGCTGCTCGCGCTGATCGACGAGCCCGACGCGGCGCGCGTGATGCGGGCATGCTCGGTCGACCTGAACGATCTGCGCGCGACGCTGACACGCTTCGTCGACAACGACCTCGAGACGCTGGTCTTCGAGGGCGAGGGATCGGAGGCGGCGCCTTCGACCGGCTTCCAGCGCGTGATCCAGCGCGCCGCGATCCACGTCCAGTCCTCGGGCCGGTCCGAGGTGTCGGGCGCCAACGTGCTGGTGGCGATCTTCAACGAGCGCGAGAGCCATGCGGCGTTCTTCCTGCAGGAGCAGGACATGACCCGCTACGATGCGGTGAATTACATCTCCCACGGGGTGGCCAAGGACCCGTCCTATGGGGAAAGCCGCCCTGTGCAGGGTGCGGATGACGTGTCCTCAGAGGCCGAGCAGGGTGGCAAAGAGGCAGAAGAGACCGCGCTTGAGAAATACTGCGTGGACCTCAACGCCAAGGCGCGCAAAGGCAATGTTGATCCCTTGATCGGGCGCGATGCGGAGGTAGAGCGCTGTATTCAGGTGCTCTGCCGTCGGCGCAAGAACAATCCGCTT
>JBCBPG010000110.1:0-8929 GCA_039820865.1 Pseudomonadota bacterium | reverse complement strand
GGAGGCCGCCGAATGACCGTCGTGTTCGATGTGGGCAAGGTGCTGATCGACTGGCAGCCGGACCTGGTGCTCGAGCCGCTGATGGGCGGGCCGGCGGCGCTGGCCGCTTTCCACGCCGAGGTCGATTTCATGGCCTGGCATACCGAGCAGGACCGCGGCCGCACGGTCGCCGACGCGGTGGCGGTCGCGCGGCGCGACTTCCCGAAGCATGCCGACGCGCTCGCGCAGGTCTATGACCGCTGGCTCGACACCATTCCGGGGCCGGTGCCGGGGACGCACGAGATCCTCGAGCGGCTGGCCGCACGCGGGCCGGTCTATGCCATCACCAACTTCCCCGCGCATCAGTGGCCGAAGAGCGTGACGGCCTACCCGTTCCTCGGCCTCTTCACCGATGTCGTCGTCTCGGGCGAGGTGGGGCTGGTCAAGCCCGACCCCGCGATCTTCCACCTCCTGTTCGAACGGAACGGGATGGCCGCGGCCGACTGCGTCTTCGTCGATGACAGCCCGCGCAACATCGCGGCGGCACAGGCGGTCGGCATGGATGCGATCCACTTCACCGATGCCCCGGCGCTGGCCCGGGCGCTGGCCGAGAGGGGGATCGAGGCGTGAGCGAGAGCGCGTACAATTTCGCCTATCTCGACGAGCGGACCAAGAAGATGATCCGCCGTGCGATCCTCAAGGCGGTGGCGATCCCCGGCTACCAGGTGCCGTTCGCCAGCCGCGAGATGCCGATGCCCTATGGCTGGGGCACGGGGGGCGTGCAGGTGACGGCGGCCTGCCTGAAACCGGATGACGTGCTCAAGGTCATCGACCAGGGCGCCGACGACACGACCAACGCCGTCTCGATCCGCGGCTTCTTCGAGAAGACCGCTGGCGTCGCGACCACCACGGCGACCGGTGAGGCCACCATCATCCAGACCCGCCACCGCATCCCGGAGGCGGCGCTTGGCGAGGGCCAGATCCTCGTCTACCAGGTGCCGATCCCCGAGCCGCTGCGCTTTCTCGAGCCGCGCGAGACCGAGACCCGGCGCGCCCATGCGCTCGAGGAGTACGGCCTCATGCACGTCAAGCTCTACGAGGACATCGCGCGCCACGGCCACATCGCGACCTCGTATGCCTATCCGGTGCTGGTCGCAGGTCGCTACGTCATGGATCCGAGCCCGATCCCCAAGTTCGACAATCCCAAGATGTCGGACTGCGCGGCACTGCAGCTCTTCGGCGCGGGGCGCGAACAGCGGATCTATGCCATCCCGCCCCACACCACCGTCGTCAGCCTCGACTTCGAGGACCACCCCTTCGACCGTGGCGGCACGGGCGAGGCCTGCGCGCTGTGTGGCGTCGAGGGCAGCTATCTCGACGAGGTGATCACCGACGACGCGGGCGGGCGCCTGTTCGTCTGCTCCGACACCGACTACTGCGAACGCCAGCGAGGTGCGGCGTGATGGGCGAGGCCGCGCCGGCGATCGAGGACGCACCGATCCTGTCGGTCGAGGGGCTGAGCAAGCGCTACGGCGTGCATGTCGGCTGTCTCGACGTGGGCTTCGACCTCTGGCCGGGCGAGGTCATGGGGATCGTGGGCGAGAGCGGGTCGGGCAAGACGACGCTGCTCCGTTGCCTCGCGGGGCAGGTGACGCCGGACGAGGGGCGCGCGCTCTACCACGACGGTGCGGCGACGCGCGACGTGCTGGCGCTGTCCGAGCCCGAGAGGCGGCGGCTGCTGCGCACCGACTGGGCGCTGGTCCACCAGAACCCGCGCGACGGGCTGCGCCTCGGTGTCTCGGCCGGCGCGAACGTGGGCGAGCGGCTGATGGCGGTCGGCTGGCGCCACTATGGCCGGATCCGCGGCACGGCGGCCGAGTGGATGGGCCGCGTCGAGATCGATACCGGGCGCATCGACGACCGCCCGGCCGCCTTCTCGGGCGGCATGCAGCAGCGCCTGCAGATCGCGCGCAACCTCGTCTCCCAGCCCAGGGTCGTCTTCATGGACGAGCCGACCGGCGGGCTCGATGTCAGCGTGCAGGCCAGGCTGCTCGATCTCATCCGCGGCCTGGTGCGCGACCTCGGTCTCGCCGTCGTCGTGGTGACGCATGACCTGGCCGTCGCCCGGCTGCTGGCCGATCGGCTGATGGTGATGCGACGGGGAAAGGTGGTCGAGGGCGGGCTCACGGACCAAGTACTCGACGATCCGCAACACAACTACACGCAACTACTAGTGAGCGCCGCCCTCAGGCTCTGACTACCGAACTCGGGAGGGTCGGGTGGTGATCTCCGTCAATAACTGCGAGAAAACTTTCGTATTGCATCTTCAGGGGGGCGCGCGACTGCCTGTCCTTACTGGAGCCTGTCTCGAAGTGGGTCAAAATGAGTGCGTTGCCCTGACTGGACCGTCTGGAACGGGCAAGTCGACACTCATGCGAATGATCTATGGCAATTACCTGGCAGACTCAGGGTCTATCCGCGTCGGCGGTGTCGAGGTTGTTGGGGCGAGTCCGCGAGTGATTCTATCACTCCGGCGCCGGACACTTGGTTATGTCAGCCAGTTCCTGCGCGTCGTGCCCCGGGTCGCGACCCTCGACGTGGTGGCCGAGCCGCTGCTGGTGACCGGGATCGAGGCGGGCGAGGCGCGCGAGCGGGCGGCCGCGATGCTCCGCCGCCTCGCGCTGCCCGAGGCGCTCTGGTCGCTGCCGCCGGCCACCTTCTCGGGCGGCGAGCAGCAGCGGGTGAACATCGCCCGTGGCCTGATCCACCCCTACCCGGCGCTGCTGGTCGACGAGCCGACCGCCTCGCTCGACCGCGACAACCGGCTGGCGGTGCTGGGCCTGATCGAGGAGGCCCAGGCTCGCGGGGCCGCGATCCTCGGCATCTTCCACGACGCCGAGGCCCGCGCGGCGGTCTGCGACCGCGAGGTCGACGTGGGCGCCGTCACCCCGCCACACGAGCCGGTGAGCGCGTGACGGCGCAGCAGCCGGAAGCCGCCCGTGCCGGGGTCGCCAAGGAGCGCCAGCGCATCGAGCCGGAAGCGCGGCTCGGCGAGGGGCGCAAAGCGGCGCTCCAGCTCGGCGCGCGTGGCGTCGGCGTCGAGCTCGCGGACCGGCCCCGTCAGCGTCACGTGGAACCGGAAGGCGTCGAGCACATGCGGATAGCCCCAGGCATCGAGCATCGCGCGCCGCAGCGGATCCAGCCGCTCGGGGTTGCGCTTCGCCCGCTCCGCTGCCGTCAGGGGGGCGCGGAACGCGTCGAGGTCGCGCACGCAGGCGGCGGCCACCGCATCGACGGCGGCGTTCTCGCCCGACGGCGTGAGCGCGAAGAAGCCGAGCCCGTCGCCAAGCTCGAGCCCCGGCCCCTCGGCCGGCGCGAGCCGGGCGGCAAGGGCGGCGACGGCGGCATCGAGGTCGGCCGCGCTGCGCCCCTCGGCCAGCCGGAACGGGGCCTTCAGCGTCGCGTGCAGGCCGTAGCGCCAGGGCCGCTCGACGCGGGGATCGGTGCCGTGGCGCGCCCGCGCGCGGCCCGTCGCGCTGTCCCAGCCGAGCCACTCGGCCCCGGCCTCGGCCAGCGGGCTGCCCGGTGGCGGTACCCAGAACACCGCATAGCGCGCCCAGCCTTCGAGCACAGGCATCTCGTCCATGGCCGTCTCCCCCACGCTGCGGACCCGCCGGCCCGCGGCAGGCCTAGCGGCTTGACGCAACGGGGGCCAGAGGCGAGGCAGCGGCGGAGCGTCGAGGACGCGCGGAGGGGATGATGACCGAGACGATGGACATAGAGCCGGCGGAGGCCCCAGCCGCCCCGGGCCGCGCGCCCCGGCCCTCGCCGCGGCCGGGACCCGAGCGGGTGTTCGCCAATGCCGACATCGTGCTGGAGGGCGAGGTCGTGCGCGGTGCGCTGGTCGTGCGCGACGGCGTGATCGCGGCCATCGACACCGGTACCGGCGTGCCGGGCGGCGCCGAGGACTGCGACGGCCAGCTGTTGATGCCGGGGCTGATCGAGCTCCACACCGACAATCTCGAACGCCACCTGATGCCGCGCCCCGGCGTGCGCTGGCCGGGGGCGGCGGCGGTGATGAGCCATGATGGCGAGATCGCCTCGGCAGGCATCACCACGGTCTTCGACGCCGTGCGCGTGGGCTCGATGCGGGCGGCGGGCAGCGATGTGAAGGACTATGCCAGGTACGCCCGCGGGATCGTCGACGAGATCCAGGCGCTTGCGGCCGCCGGCGTCACGCGCGCCGAGCATCGCATTCACCTGCGCGCCGAGGTCTGCTCGGAGACGGTGCTGGAGGAGATGGACGAATTCGGCCCTGACGACGGCGTGGCGATCGTGTCGATCATGGACCACACGCCGGGCCAGCGGCAGTTCGCCGATGTCTCCAAGTTCCGCCAGTACCACCAGGGCAAGTACAAGCTCTCGGATGCCGAGATGGAGGCGCATCTGGCCTTCACGCGGGGGCTCTACGACCGCTTCGGTGCCGAGCACGAGGCGGGGATCGTGGCGCGGGCCCGTGCGCTCGGCGCGCATCTGGCAAGCCACGACGACACCACGGCCGATCACGTGGCGCGCTCGGTCGCGCTGTCGGTCGAGTTCGCCGAGTTCCCGACGACGGTCGAGGCGGCCGAGGCCTGCCGCGCGGCCGCGGTGCCGGTGATGATGGGCGCGCCCAACGTGCTCCGCGGCGGCTCGCATTCGGGCAATGTCTCGGCGGGGCTGCTGGCCGAGAAGGGGCTCCTTGACGTCCTGTCCTCCGACTACGCCCCCTCGGCGCTGATGATGGCGGTGATGCGCCTGGTCGAGCAGTCGGGCGACCTGCCCGGTGCCGTGCGCATGGTGACAGCGGCGCCGGCGGCCGCGGCAGGGCTCACGGATCGGGGCCGGCTGGCCGAGGGCCTGCGCGCCGATCTCGTCCGCGTGCACCGCCACGACGGTCTCGCGGTCCTGACGGGCGTCTGGTCGGCCGGCCGCCAGATCGGCTGACCCCGACCGCTGCCGTGGGTGGGGGGGAGCCCATCCTTCGGCGCGCCCGCGCCCCAGCACACGCGGGCGCGCGCCCGCGCCCTCCCACGACAGTCTTCGCCCTGAAGCGTGAGTTTTTGGCGAACGCTGCGTGGACGGGCCGCGCAACGCGGCCGGTGTCGTTAGGCGGGTCTTCAGCGAGTCGGCGTCATCCTGACGCGGGAGGGGGCGCGCCCTTGGCGTTCCGAGCGCACGGCCAGCGCGCGGCGGGCGATCAGGCGCTGGCGGCCCAGCGGGCGGCATTGTCGCGGATGGCCGCCACGCGCTCCTCTACCGGGGGGTGGGAGGACAGCCAGCTCACCTGGGCGCCGAAGCCGATATCGGGCATGAGGCGCGGCAGCTTCTCCAGCATTGCGGCCTGGGGTCCGGCGCCGAGCCCCGCGCGCATCATCAGCGCGGTCGCATAGGCATCGGCCTCGAACTCGCCCTTGCGGCTGAGGCGCGAGGCGATGAGGCGCAGGACCAACGGCGCCACCAGCCCCGCCAGCAGCGGCAGGAAGCGCAGGAGCCCCGCGATCAGCGCGCTGTTGGTGATGACCATCAGCGGCGCCATCAGCCGGCGCTGGTGGAGATGGCCGAGCGCCACGTGGCCGAGCTCATGCGCCACGACCGAGGCGATCTCGGGCGCCGTCACGCGACCCGCGCGATACTGGTCGACGAGCCCCGTCGTGAGGTAGACGCCGCCATCGGCCGTGGCGAGACCGTTGATCATGGGCTGCTCCATGACCCTGACCTCGACACGCTCGATCCCCGCGGCGAGCGCCAGGCGCTCGATCAGGCGGTTCAGCTGGTCGTGCTGGAGCGGGCGCGAACTGCGGCGGAGCGCGCGCGCCATCGCCCCCTGCTGGATGCCGGCCCAGATCACCGTGCCGACGAGAACCGCGATGATGACGAGGATCTTGGCCATGGCGCTGAGATAGGCGCGCGGGCGGGGCGCGTCACCCGGTTGCGGCGACGTGCACGCGCGACTGGTGATCGCGCCCCTGGCGCGGCGAGCCGTCCGCGGGGCAGCCGGTGCCCTGGGCGGGTCCTGCAGCAGCGCCGGGAGATCCTTCGCGGGGCGAGAGGGGAGCCTTGCCGGAGCGGCCGGTTCTGCCGGGGCGCGCGGGGCGCCATCTTGCGGTCGTGAAACAGAGGAGGACGCGATGATCCCGATCCAGGCTGCCGATCCCGCCGCGCCCTGCGGCATGAGCGTGGGCCATGTTCACCTGCGTGTCGCCGATCTCGACCGCGCCGTCGCGTTCTATCGCGACGTGCTGGGGCTCGACGTGATGCAGCGCGTCGCCTCGGGTGCGGCGTTCCTGTCGGCTGACGGCTACCATCATCATCTGGGTCTCAACACCTGGGAGAGTCTCGGCGGGGCGCGGCCGGCGCCGGGGACGACGGGGCTCTACCATGTGGCGTTCCTCTATCCCGACCGCGCGTCGCTGGCGCGCGCGGTGAAGCGGGTGATCGAGGCCGGCGTCCCCATCCGCGGCAAGGCGGATCACGGGGTGTCGGAGGCGGTCTACTTCGAGGATCCGGACGGCAACGGGATCGAGCTCTATCGCGACCGCCCGCGCGCCGAGTGGCCGGCCGATGCCGAGGGGCGGCTCGCGCTCACCAACGCGCCGCTCGACCTGGAGGCGCTGATCGCCGAGACGTGAGGGGTCAGAGAAAGCTCGCCGCCTCCGACGCCTGGTAGGCGAAGGCGTCGTCGGTGGCGCGGTAGCCCGCGACGCGGCGCTCGAACAGCGCGGGGTCGTGCGCGGTCTGGGCCTCGGCCGGGAGCGTCGGGGCCATGTCGGGGGCGTAGTGCAGTCCCTCCGGACGGTCGCGCTGGGCGTGGAGGACGGGCAGGAAGTTCTCGAAGGTCCCGACCTCGATGGTGTTGTGGGTGTGCCAGGCCTCGAAGAAGGCCTCGCCGAAATGCGCCCCCAGCCGGGCGTTGATGAAGCGGCCGAGCGGGCCGCCGAGGCCCGTGCCGACCACGACCTCGTAGTGGTAGTGGACGCCGAGATGCCGGCCCTCGACCACGTGGTCGCGGAAGTGGATGCGGAGCACCATCAACCGGCCGATCACGGGCTTCTGCAGCCCCATCGCCCAGCCGTCATCGCCGACATAGAAGAGGCCGAGCCGGTTATCGACGGGGAAGCGGAGGCCGTGGCGGGGCACGTCCATCGCCTCGCGGATATGGATCGTGGCGCCGACGCGGGGCGTGCCGCCGGGGCCGAGCGGGCCGGACAGGCTGGCGTCGACATGGTCGGTCGGGTGCCAGAGCAGGTAGGCCGGCACGCTCTTGCCCTCGTAACCCGGCACGGCCTCGAGCCGGACGCGCAGCGTGGTGAAATGCTGGAACCACCACCGCAGCATCTCGGCCGTCACGCCGCGCAGCAGGGCATGGTTGAAGACCACCGCGAGCTGGCCGTTCGGCCGCGTCAGGATCTCGAACCGGGTCGAGGAGAGCGGCTTCAGCGCCCAGCCGAAGCGGCGTTCGGGCGGCATCACGAGATCGGGCATGGCGGGTCCTCCTGGCGCCACCCTCGCGCCGGCGCCGGGGCCTGTCGTTAACCGAGGTTCATCGCCGGCCGCTCTGGCGCAGGAACCGGCTGAGGCCCTGGGGCGTGATGCCGATCGCGCGGGCCACGAGGTGGTCGGGCACACGGTCGGTCACCTCGGCATAGAGCGTCTCGAGCGCGCGGTAGCGGGCCTCGGTCGAGGTGGCGGTCTTGGCGCAGAGGAGCTCTTTGTCGGCATGCAGCGTCTCGATGACCTTGTGGCGGAAGTAGAGACCGAGCGTGCGGCCGTGCAGGTACTCGTCGCGGAAGAGGTCGAAGGGGACGGCGATGCCCTCGACCTCGGTCACCGCGCTCACCTCGTCCTCGGCCAGCGCCCCGGTCAGCGCGCTGGTGAGGTTGGCGCAGAACTGCCCGGGCTCGAAGAAGCGCGCGATGGTGACGCCGCCGTCAGGGTCCAGCTGCTCGGAGCACGCGATGCCGCGGGCAATGAAGACCAGCCGGTCGCCGACGCTGTGGCGGGGCAGGATCACCGTGCGTCGGGCGGCGTGAAAGGGGGCGAGGCGGGGCAGAGTGGCCGCCCAGTCGGCCGGGTCCGGGTCGATGCCGAGGCGGGCGATGTCGGCGCGGAGCGTGTCCAGCGCTGCCGGCCCGCCGATCACCGGCCGAGTGCGCGGGTGGCGGCGTCGAGGCCGGCCAGGGTCATCGGGTACATCCGACCGCCCATGATCTCGCGGATGATCTGGGTGGACTGGGTAAAGCGCCAGTGATGCTCGGGCGTCGGATTGATCCAGGCGGCGTCGGGGAAGCGGGCCAGCGCGCGGCGGAGCCAGACCTCGCCGGCCTCGTCGTTCATGTGCTCGTTGGCGCCGCCGGGATAGAGGATCTCGTAGGGCGACATCGCGGCATCGCCGACGAAGACCAGCTTCCACTCGGGTCCGAAGGTGTTCAGGAGGTCGGTCGTCGACTGCTGCTCGTTCCAGCGCCGGGCGTTGTCCGACCAGACGCCCTCGTAGAGGCAGTTGTGGAAGTAACGGTATTCGAGGTGCTTGAACTCGGATCGGGCGGCCGAGAACAGCTCCTCGGCGACCTGCACGTGGTCGTCCATCGAGCCGCCGACGTCGAAGAGCATCAGCACGCGCACGGCGTTGTGCCGCTCGGGCCGCATCTTGACGTCGAGGTATCCCTCGCGGGCGGTGGCGCTGATGGTGGCGTCGAGGTCCAGTTCCTCGACCGCGCCCTCGCGGGCCCAGCGGCGCAGCCGCCTGAGCGCGATCTTGATGGAACGCGTGCCGAGCTGGACGTCGCCGTCCAGGTTGCGGAACTGGCGGCGGTCCCAGACCTTGACGGCGCGGCGGTGGCGGCTCTCGGCCTGGCCGATGCGCACGCCTTCGGGATTGTAGCCATAGGCGCCGAAGGGCGAGGTGCCG
>JBCBPG010000109.1:0-8966 GCA_039820865.1 Pseudomonadota bacterium | reverse complement strand
GAGCTTCGCGCCCGACGGGCGGCGCATCGTGTTCGAGAGCGACCGCGGCGGCAGCCCGCAGCTCTACGTCATGCCGATCTCGGGCGGCCGCGCGGACCGGATCAGCTTCGGCTCGGGGCGCTATTCGACCCCGGTCTGGTCGCCGCGGGGCGACCGGGTCGCGTTTACCAAGCAGCTCCAGGGGCGATTCCATATCGGCGTCATGCGCGCCGATGGTTCGGACGAGCGGCTGCTCACGACCAGCTTTCTCGACGAGGGGCCGACCTGGGCGCCGAACGGGCGGGTGCTGATGTTCTTCCGCGAGACCGGCGGCGCGACGGGGCGGGCGCAGCTGATGTCGATCGACATCACCGGGCGCAACCTCCGCCGGGTCGAGACGCCGAACGGCGCGTCCGATCCGACCTGGTCGCCGCTGCGCACCTGACCCTCTGGTGCCGCTACGCCCGGCGGCGCTAGAGAGACCACGACCGGCCCCCCGGCCTGGACCGGCGAGGCCGCCCAAGAACGAGATATCGAGGCAAGGAGTGAGACCCATGAAAGCGATCATCGCCACGGCGCTGGCCGGCTGCCTGCTGCTCGGCGCCTGCAGCTCGACCGACGACAGCGCGGAGAACCCGATCGGCGCCGATCCGCTGGCGAACTCGACCACGGGCGGCGGCGTCTCCGGCTCGGACATCCCGCCGGTGAACTCGCCCGAGTACTTCAACACCGTGATCGGCGACCGCGTCTTCTTCATCACCGACAGCGCGCAGGTCGACGTGGCGAGCCAGGCGACGCTGATCGCCCAGGCCGAGTGGCTGCGCAACAATCCCGGCCTGAGCGCGACGATCGAGGGCCATGCCGACGAGCGCGGCACGCGGGAGTACAACATCGCGCTTGGCGCGCGGCGGGCTGAATCGGTGCGCACCTTCCTGGTCTCCGAGGGTGTCGAGGCGTCGCGGCTGCGCACCGTCAGCTACGGCAAGGAGCGCCCGGTCGCGCTCTGCTCCAACGCCTCCTGCTGGTCCGAGAACCGCCGTGGCGTGACCGTGCTGGCCGGGAGCCCCAGCTCGTGAGCCCTGCGCGTGCCCTCGGCAGCGTCGCGCTGGCGGCGGTGCTGGCCCTCGCGGCCCTGCCCGTCCTGGCGCAGAGCTGGGGGCGCGCGCCCGATCCGGCCGAGCTTGCGCGCGAGCTGGAGGCGCTGAGCCGCGACGTGGACGCGCTGCGCGCCGACGTGGCCGCCGGCGGCGGGGCAGGGGCCGGCACCGGCGGGGGCCTGGCGCTCCGCCGGCTGGCCGAGATCGAGGCCGAGCTGCAGCGCCTGACCGGTGAGGTCGAGCGTCTCGGCTTCCGCATGGACAGCATCGCGGCCGATGCCGAGCGGCGCTTCGGCGACATCGAGTTCCGGCTGACCGAGCTGGAGGGCGGGGATGTCGCGGCGCTGGGCGCCAGCCCGCCGCCGCTCGGCGGGCCCGACGTGGCGGCAGGCGCCGCGGGCCCGGCCATCTCGGTCAGCGAGCAGCGCGCCCTCGACGACGCCATCGCGCTGGTCCAGCGCGGCCAGCTCGACCGCGCGACCGATGCGCTGGACGACTTCATCGCGACCTATCCCGACAGCCCGCTGATCGGCGATGCCCATTTCTGGCTGGGCGAGACCTATGCCACCCGCGGCGAGTGGCGGCCGGCCGCGCGCAGCTACCTCGCCGGCTACCGCGCCGACCGCGACGGCGAGGCGGCGCCCGACAACCTCGTCAAGCTCGGCGTCAGCCTCGGCCAGATCGACCGCGTGCGCGAGGCCTGCACGACGCTGCGCGAGGTCCGCTCCCGCTATCCCGATGCGCTCCGCGCCGTCGAGGAAGCCGAGAGCGAGGCCCGCCGCCTCTCCTGCAGCTAGGCGTGCGGCCCGGCGACGGGGTTGGCGACGGGGTTGGCGGCGGGGTCGACGGCGGGGCCGGCGGCCGGATCGACGGGATCGCGGACGCGGTCGCCGCCGCCTTCGACGGGCTGGTGGTGGAGGGCGATGCGCCGGTCGTGCTCGCGGTCTCCGGCGGATCGGACAGTGTCGCCCTCCTCCATCTCGGTGCTGCCTGGGCCGCGGCGCGGTCCCGCCGGCTCGTGGTGCTGACGGTCGATCACGGCCTGCGCGCGGCCGCCGGGGCCGAGACGGCCGCCGTGCTGCGGCTGGCGGCCGCGCTCGACCTCGAGGCCGAGGCGCTGGCCGTCGAGGTGGCCCGCGCCGGCAACCGCCAGGCCAAAGCCCGCAGCGCGCGCCTCGCCGCGCTGGTCGCGCGGGCGACGGCGCGGGGCGCGCGCGAGATCGCCCTCGCCCATACCGCCGACGACCAGGCGGAGACGGTGTTGATGCGCCTCGCCCGCGGCTCGGGCGTCGACGGACTGGCGGCGATGCGCCCGCGCCGCGCGCTGCCGGACGGGCCCGCGCTGGTCCGGCCGCTGCTCGGCCTCTCGCGCGGGGCGCTCCGCGGCTGGCTGCGCGCCCGCGGGATCGGCTGGATCGACGACCCGTCCAACCGCGATCCCGCCTCGGACCGGATCCGCGCGCGGGCTGCGCTGGCGACGCTGGCCCCCCTCGGCATCACCCGCGACGGGCTGGCGGCGACGGCCGGGCGGCTGTCCGGCCAGCGCGCCGTGCTCGACGCGGCGGCCGACCGGCTCTGGGCCGCGGCGTACCGGCGGGGGGTGGCGGGCGAGCTTCTCCTCGATGCCGCGGCACTGGCCGGGGCGCTGCCGGACACGGGCCTGCGCATTATCGCCCGGGCCCATGCCGCGCTGACCGGTGCGCCCTATCCGCCGCGACTGCAGGCGCTGGAGACCGCGCTCGCCATGGCCCGCGCCCTGGCGGCCGGGGCGCAGGCGGGGGGGCAGGCGGAGGGCCAGGAGGGAACCCAGGAGGGACCCCAGGCAGGAACCGAGGCGGGAACCGAGGCGGGGGGCAGGGGCGAGACGGCCGACCGCCCGCTTTCGGGCGGCGTGATCCTGGCCGCGGCCGTGGCGGCGGGCCGGCCGGCCCTGGCGCTCTGCCGCGAACCCGCCGCCTGCGCGCCGCCCTGCCCGGCGGGCGCGGGCGATGTCTCGTGGGACGGCCGGTTGCGCCTCCTCGCCGAGGCGCCCGCGGGATCGGTGCTCGGCGCGCTCGGCCCCCGGCGGATCGACGGCCTGGCGGCCCGCGCCGCCCGCCTCGACGCCGAGGCATCGGCCGAGGCCTGGCGGCGCGCGCCGCGGCCGGCCCGTCTCTCGGCGCCCGCGCTGACGGCGCCCGATGGCACGCTGCTTGCGGTCCATTCGGGCCGGTTCGGCTGGCTGACGGGCCCCGTGCCGCCCCCGATCGCCGCGCCTGGCGCGTTTCAAGATCTTGTCGCACGGCGGTTGCCGCCTGCCGCCCCGGCTGCGTAATCTTGTCTTAGGGGGACGGGGCTTATCCGCGCCCCATGTCGGCCTATCTAACCTCGGATGAGGGGCGCACTGGCGCCGTCATGCCAGATCAACGGGGGCATCTTTCGTGGGCAACGCCAAGAACCTGGCCTTCTGGGCCATCCTGATCCTGCTTCTGGTCACTCTGTTCAGCGTCTTCCAGGACGGGTCGGGTACGCAGGGCGGGCGCGAGATGCCGTACTCGCAGTTCATCGAGCAGGTGGAGAACGGCTCGATCACGCAGGTCACCATCGACGGCGAGAGCGTCACCGGGCGCACCGGCTCGGGCGCGCGGGTCGCCACCGTGCAGCCGCGCGACGCCGAACTGGTGCCGATCCTGCGCGAGAACAACGTCGAGATCTCGGTCGAGCCGCAGGAGCGCGGCGGGCTGCTCTCGACACTGGGCTTCTGGCTGCCGATGCTGATCATCTTCGGCATCTGGATCTTCTTTCTCAACCGCATGCAGGGCGGCGGGCGCGGCGCGATGGGCTTCGGCAAGTCCAAGGCCAAGCTGCTGACCGAGCGGACCGGCAAGGTCACCTTCGACGAGGTCGCCGGTATCGACGAGGCCAAGGAAGAACTCCAGGAGATCGTCGAGTTCCTCAAGGACCCGCAGAAATACGCCCGCCTCGGCGGCAAGATCCCCAAGGGCGCGCTGCTGGTCGGCCCTCCGGGCACCGGCAAGACGCTGCTGGCGCGCGCCATTGCGGGCGAGGCCGGCGTGCCGTTCTTCACGATCTCGGGCTCGGACTTCGTCGAGATGTTCGTGGGTGTCGGCGCCAGCCGCGTGCGCGACATGTTCGAGCAGGCCAAGAAGAACGCGCCCTGCATCGTCTTCATCGACGAGATCGACGCCGTCGGCCGCTCGCGCGGCATCGGCTATGGCGGCGGCAATGACGAGCGCGAGCAGACGCTGAACCAGCTGCTTGTCGAGATGGACGGCTTCGAGGCGAACGAGGGCGTGATCCTGATCGCCGCCACCAACCGGCCCGACGTTCTGGACCCCGCGCTGCTGCGCCCCGGCCGCTTCGACCGCCAGGTGACGGTCAACAATCCCGACGTGGGCGGTCGCGAGAAGATCCTGCAGGTCCATGCCCGCAAGGTGCCGCTGGCGCCCGATGTCGACCTCAAGGTGATCGCCCGCGGCACCCCCGGCTTCTCGGGCGCCGACCTCGCCAACCTGGTGAACGAGGCCGCGCTCAACGCCGCGCGCGCCGACAAGCGCCTGGTGACGATGGAGGATTTCGAGCAGGCCAAGGACAAGGTGATGATGGGTGCCGAGCGGCGCTCGCTGATCATGACCAACGACGAGAAGAAGCTGACCGCCTACCACGAGGCGGGCCACGCCGTCGTCGGCCTCAACGTCCCCAGGCACGACCCGATCCACAAGGCGACCATCATCCCGCGCGGCCGGGCGCTGGGCCTGGTGCTGAGCCTGCCGGAGCGCGACTACTACACGCGACCCAAGATCTGGTTCAAGTCGCGGCTGGCGATGGCGATGGGCGGCAAGGCGGCCGAGGAGCTGATCTTCGGCGAGGAGAACGTGACCTCCGGCGCCGCCTCCGACATCCAGCAGGTCACCAAGATCGCCCGCGCGATGGTCACCCAGTACGGCATGTCCGACAAGCTGGGGAACCTGGACTATGCCGACCAGCGCGAGAGCTTCCTCGGCGCCTATTCCGGCGGCGCGCAGTTCTCGTCGGAAACCTCGCGGCTGATCGAGGAGGAGACCAAGGCGCTGGTCGACGAGGCCTATGCCACGGCGACGCGCGTCCTGACCGAGCACCATGAGGCGTTCGTGAACCTCGCCGAGGGTCTGCTGGAATACGAGACGCTGACCGGCGAAGAGATCACCAAGGTGATGAAGGGCGAGAAGCTCGACCGCAGCGACGACCGCGGCGGTACCCCGCCGGCGACCGGAGACAAGGGGCGCTCGGCCATCCCCAAGGCCGGCAAGACCAAGCCGCGCCTCTCGGGCGGCCTCGGCGACGCCGACCCCTCGCCCGATCCGGTCTGACCGGGCCTGCCCGATCGACAGGCGCCGTGCCCCCGGGGGCGCGGCGTCATCCGTGCCGGCAAGGCGCCGGCGCGGGTGAACGTCCGCTCCCCCCCGCGACAGCATTACCCTGAAGTGGTGACCATTCTCCGAACGCTGCGGGATGGCCCTGCGCAACGCAGGGACCGTCCGTGGGCGGATACTTCGGCGATTTGGATCGGTGCTGACGTGGACGGGGCGCCGTGCCCCCGGGGGCGCGGCGTCATCCGTGCCGGCAAGGCACCGGCGCGGGTGAACGGCCGCTCCCGCCCGCGACAGCATTACCCTGAAGTGGTGACCATTCTCCGAACGCTGCGGGATGGCCCTGCGCAACGCAGGGACCACTCGTAAGCGGATCCTTCAGCGATTCGGATCCATGAAGCGGGTGGGAGCGCAGCGATGAAGGCATCTCGCGCCCCGAGCACCCGGCGTGCAGGGGCGTCGAGGCCGCCGTCAGTTGACGAGGTCGCTGAAGGCACGGCCGGCTTGGGTGTTCTCCAGCGGGTCGAACTTGCCGTCCCGCTCCTCGATCTCGGTCGCCGCCACGCCACCCGCGGCGCCTATTGCGACCACGGCGCAGCCGGGCAGTGCCGCGGCGAGCAGGACCAGGCAGGCAAGGCGTCGAAGCGTCGTGGTCACGGGATCCTCCATCAGGTCGATAGGCCTTGTACGACGCACTCCCCCGATGCCGTCGCAGTGCGGGACGGCGTTGGCGTTGGCGTCGGCGGCACGGCCGCGCCGGGAGGCGTGGCGCCCGTCCGGTCCTCAAGCTCGATCTCGTTGAGATAGGGCATGATCGCATCAATCGAGAACGGGCCTTTCGGTTCCCTGGCGGGCGCATGATGGTGACGTCCCGCCGCGACGACGTCAGCGATCAGTCACGCCGCGATCGCCAGGCGGGTCGGGCACCGGTGGACGCCGACGGCCCCTCCCCCGCGGATTGACCAACATGATGTGGAGCGCGCGAGGCCCCGGGTCCTGCTGCCGCCACATCGTCTGCACGGGGCGAAGGTTGTCCCTGGCCCCCGACGGCGGCTGGCGCGGGCGCCGGCGCCACGTTGGGATGATCGCCCCGCCAGGCCGTGTCGGCCGTCCCGGTAGCGAGTGGTGGCACCCGATCCCGGCTCCTATCCCGGCTCCTATCCCGGCCCCGATCCCGGCAACGCGCCGCCAGGCTCGCCTGCCGATCAGGCTCGCGCGTGGGCGGGAGCCCGGCGCACAGCGGAGCCGAGTGAGACGAAGCGCCGGCACCGTTGCCCAAGGGTCAGGCGCGCGCGGCGACCGCGCCCAGTGGCCCCACCGCTTGGCCCCACCGCTTGGCCCCACCGCTTGGCCCCACCGCTTGGGCCCGGGCGGAGAAGCCGGGCCGGGGCCTTGCCACGATGCGCCGCAGCCGAAGGCGCCAGCACGGAACCAGGATCGACCGGCCTGCCGGGGGGCGTGCGGGACCGGGCACACGCGCCGCCGGGACCCGCGCCGCGCTGACGGTCACCGACATCGTTGGTGTCGTGGCGTCACAACCGATGGGAACCGTGGGTCGAGACGGTCACCGGTGGCCGTGCAGGACCGGGTACGCCTTGGCTGGTCCGTCCCTCCGCCAGGGCGCCCGGCTCCGCCCGGCATGGCCGGATCCCGGTGAGGTCAAGGCGCGGCCTGCCCTGCTGCCGCAGAAAGTGGCATTATACCACATGGTGGAATGTTGAGCTGTCATAAGCCGGTTCCCGGTTTCGGGGCGGTGCGCTGCCCAGATCGTGCCATCCTTAGACAGTACGCGAATGCGCCTGCGGGCAGGGAAGAAGGGCCCTGTCCGGGTCGTCGGTGCCGCCGGCACCGGCCGGAGTTCGAGGGGATCAGCATGAGTATCATCAGCACCGGGGCCGTATCGCGCCGCCGCTTCATGACTACCGCCGCGGCCGCTGCGCCTGCGACGCTCGCCGCACCGGCGCTCGCGACGGCAGCCGGTCAGACTACAACATGGCGCGTCCAGTCGACCTGGGGGGGCGGCATCGGGCTGGAGATGTTCCAGCAGTGGTGCGCCGGCATGATCGAGCGCACGGGCGGCGAGCTCGCCTTCGACGGTCATTCCTCCGGCTCGCTCGTGCCGGATTTCGAGGTGTATGACGGCCTGAAGGACGGTCGGATCGAGGCGGCAAACGCCTTCACCATCTACAGCAACCGGATGAATCCGGCCGGCGCGTTCCTGAGCTCCTATCCGCTGGCGATGCGTACCGCTGCCGAGTTCGACGTATTCTATTACGGCCTTGGCGGTATCGACATGGCGCGCGAGATCTGGGCCCAGAACGGCCTGTTCTTCGTCGGCCCGATCCACCACGGCCCCAATATCATCCACTCGAAGAAGCCGCTTCGTTACCTCGACGACTTCCGTGGTATCACGATGCGCACGCCGGGTGGCATGGTGGCCGAGTTCTTCCAGGCGCTGGGCGCGAAGACGGTCACGCTGCCGGGCAGCGAGATCTTCGGCGCATTCGAGCGGGGCGAGATCGATGTGGCCGATTTCGTGGGCCCGTCGATCAACTACGACTACGGCTTCTCGAAGGTTACCAACTACATCTCGATGGGTCCGGCCGGTTACATGTCGATCTACCAGCCGGTCGATCTCATGGACCTCACCGTCAGCCTGGAGGCCTGGAACGCGCTCAGCCCCCAGATGCAGCAGACGGTCGAGGCGGAGACCGCGCTCTATTCCGATGTCCACCACGCCGCGATCCAGAACGCCGACCAGGATGCCTGGGGCAAGTTCGAGGCCGAAGGCACCAAGATCGCCCGCATCACGCCCGAAGAAGTGCGCGTGATGACCAAGCTGATGGTGCCGATCTGGTTCGACTATGCCAAGCGTTCGCCCGAGGCGACGCGCGTCTTCGACGCCCAGCTCAAGTACATGACCTCGGGTTCGCTGGGTTATGTCGATCCGGAAGTGCGCGAGATCTGGCTGGGTACGCTCTGATCACAGGCGACTATCCGTTGATGGCGCCCCGGGCCGGATCGCCCGGGGCTCTTTCTTGTCGACTACATGGCGTCGAGGCGGGCCGCGGGTGCCCCCGCTTGGTCCGCGCATGCGCGCGGACCGGCGCATCGCCCACCCGCTGCCCCCGGGAAAGTGGACGCCGCCGCGCGTGACGCGGGCATCACCCGGTGATCCCGGCCGTGGCAAAGACGCAGCCCAAGAGTGGCGGTCGCGAACCGACGGCCTGACACTTTCGCAAGACGCTCATGCCATCATGCTCACAGGGCGGGAGCGGGAAAGAGGCGGAAACGTCTCCGGTTCTCGGGCCGGCTTTCAGGGCCTGGCGGCGTGCGGCATTGGCGGAGTGAAAAGCCGCCTGTCTTCAATGCTTTGGGGCGTGTTTCCGGGTTGATGA
This sequence comes from Pseudomonadota bacterium, assembly GCA_039820865.1. GTDB lineage: Bacteria > Pseudomonadota > Alphaproteobacteria > Rhodobacterales > Rhodobacteraceae > Thermohalobaculum. The sequence continues at coordinate 143 of JBCBPG010000109.1, read as the reverse complement.
CAATCAATCGGCATGAGTTGATAGGTGGGAATCGGCCATTTTCGGGCCGTTCTGGCTGACCCCGGGCGGACCCCGCCCGGACCCCGAAGGGACCCCGAAGGGACCCCGAACTGACCCCGAACTGACCCCGGGCGGGTCGGGCG
>JBCBPG010000108.1:0-8994 GCA_039820865.1 Pseudomonadota bacterium | reverse complement strand
GGCCGTCGCGTCCCAGGGGGCGTGGCACGGCTGAGGGGCTGGCGCCCCCCTCTCCCGCGGGAGAGGGGTCGGGGGAGAGGGTGTGGCGCCGCGGGACGGCCGGGCGGGGCCGTCAGCCCTTGCGCTCGCTGCGCTTCGCCGCGTCCCAGAGGGCGTCCATCTCGGCGAGGGTGGCGTCCTCGGGGCGGCGGCCCTCGGCCTTGAGGGCAGTCTCGATGCTGCGGAAACGGCGTTCGAACTTGGCGTTGGCGGCGGAGAGGGCGGCCTCGGGGTCGACGTCGAGGTGGCGGCCGAGATTGACCATGACGAAGAGGAGGTCGCCGTATTCCTCGGCCGTTTTGGCGGCGTCGCGGGCGTCGATTTCGGCGACCAGCTCGCGGGCTTCCTCGTCGATCTTGGCCAGCACGTCGGCCGGGTCGGTCCAGTCGAAGCCGACCTTCGCGGCCTTCCTGGTGAGTTTCAGCGCGCGCAGGAGCGCCGGCAGCCCGCCGGGAATGCCGTCCAGCGCGCTGTCGCGACGCTCGCCCTTGGCAGCACGCTCGGCGGCCTTCAGCGCCTCCCAGTCGACGGTGGCGGGGTCGGCGCGCGGCCCGCCCGGCTCGGTGCCGAAGACATGGGGGTGGCGCGCCACCATCTTGTCCGAGATCGCGCGGACGATGTCGTCGAGCGCGAAGACGCCGGCCTCCTCGCCGATGCGGGCGTGGTAGACGACCTGCAGCAGGAGATCGCCCAGCTCCTCGCGGAGATTGGCGGTGTCGCGTCGCGCGATGGCCTCGGCGACCTCGGCGGCCTCCTCGATCGTGTAGGGGGCGATGCTCTCCCAGGTCTGCTCGCGGTCCCAGGGACAGCCGTCCACTGCCCGCAGGCGCGCCATGATCTCGAGCAGCCGCTCGATGCCGGCCCCGCGGTCGAAGACCAGGCGGTCCGAGGCGGCACGGTCTGGCAGGGGACGGTCGGGAAGAGGACTGTCTGGCAGGGGACGGTCTGGCAGGGAACGGTCGGTCATCTGGCCTCCCGCTGGGCGCGCAGGTTGTGGATGTTGCCGGCCACGATCAGCGCCGCGCCGATGAAGACGGCGGTCTCCAGCGCCTCGCCATAGAGGATCGCGCCGATCGCGGCGATGATCGGCAGGCGCATGAACTCCATGGGCGCGACCACGCTGGCCGGGGCGGCGAAGAGGGCCGAGGTGAGGCACCAGTGCGCCGTCAGCCCCATGACGCCCACCAGCAGCATCCAGGGCGCGAGGTCCCAGGAGAAGAGCGTCGGCCCGCCGAAGGGCAGGGTGCAGAGAAAGCCCATCGCGGCCTGGCTGGCGGTCATCCAGAACAGCACCGTGAGCGCGCTGTCATGGGCCGCCAGCCGGCGGGTGAACATGTTGGTGATCGCGAAGCCTATGGCGGCGGAGAGGGCCGCGGCATGACCCCATTCAAGCGGCGTCAGCCCCGGGCGCGTGACGACGAGGACGCCGAGAAAGCCGAGGGCGGTGGCGACGATGCCGGCGTGGGTCGCGCGCTCGCCGAGGAGGAGGGGCGCCAGCAGGGCGACCCAGATGGGGTTGGTGAACTCGAGCGCCACGGTCTGCGCCAGCGGAATCGTGGCCACGGCGAAGAACCAGGCGTTCTGCGCGCCGAAATGGATGACGTTGCGGATCGCCTGGTCGCGGGGGCTGGCCGTGGCGACCGCGAGGCGCCGCTCGCGCCAGAGGATCAGCGCCACGATCACCACGAGGCCGATGACCGAGCGGTAGGCCATGATCTCGTAGGTCGCGAGCTCGGCATAGAGCTCGCGCCCGCCCACGGCCATGGTCGAGAAGGACAGGATGGCGCCCATCATCCAGGCCGCGGCGATCGCGGTCTGGCGCGCGAGCGGGGGCGCCGTGGCCTCGACGCTCACCACACGCGCCCGGCGCGCTCGGCCTCGCTGACGCCTGCGGCGCCGAGGGCGTACCAGGCGGCGGCCTTGCCGAGGTTGTACCACCAGGCCAGCGCCTCGCGAAGGACGTAGCCGAGGCGCAGGAACAGGTTGGCATCGGCGAAGTTGGGCGCGGCAACGCCCGAGACCTCGCGGTCGAGCAGGCCCGCCAGCGCCATGGCGCGGGGCAGGTGGTAAGCGTCGGTCAGGATCGCATAGGTCGTGGCCCCCCGCGCATCGCCGATGGCGAAGGCGAGGGTCAGGTTCTCCAGCGTCGTGCGGGCGGCGGGCTCGATGACCAGGCGCTCGGGCGCGATGCCGGTGGCGGCGACGGCGTCGGCCATAATGCCGCCTTCGCCGCGGGGCTGGGCCACGTCGTCGCCCGCGGTGCCGGTGAAGATGGCGATGCGTGCGCGGTCGGCGGCGAGCACGGCGGCCGCCGTGTCGGTCCGGCCGCGGCCGACGTAGTTCTGCCGCCAGTCGGGGTCGATCCCGCCGCCGAGCACGATGACGACATCCACCGGCTCCAGCCGCTCGGGGGCGTAGGTGGCGAGTGCGTGGCGCTCGGCCGCCAGCACCGCGCCGTAGGTGACCGCCAGCACCACCGCGCCGAGGCGCAGCGCCACGCCCGCCAGCCGCCGCAGGAGGCGCATCACTCCCACTCGATGGTGCCGGGGGGTTTCGACGTGACGTCGTAGACGACGCGGTTGATGCCGCGCACCTCGTTGATGATGCGGTTCGCGGTGCGCCCGAGGACGGCATGGTCGAACGGGTAGTAGTCGGCCGTCATGCCATCGACCGAGGTCACGGCGCGGAGGGCGCAGACATGATCGTAGGTCCGTCCGTCGCCCATCACGCCGACCGTGCGCACCGGCAGCAGCACCGCGAAGGCCTGCCAGATGGTGTCGTAGAGCCCCGCGTTGCGGATCTCGTCGAGGAAGATCGCGTCGGCCGCGCGCAGGATGTCGAGCTTTTCGCGCGTGATCTCGCCGGGGCAGCGGATCGCGAGGCCGGGGCCGGGGAAGGGGTGGCGGCCGGTCAGGCGGTGCTCGAGGCCGAGCTCGGCGCCGAGCGCGCGGACCTCGTCCTTGAAGAGCTCGCGCAGCGGCTCGACCAGCTTGAGGTTCATCCGCTCCGGCAGGCCGCCCACGTTGTGGTGGCTCTTGATCGTGACCGAGGGGCCGCCGGTCGGCGAGACGCTTTCGATCACGTCCGGATAGAGCGTGCCCTGGGCGAGGAACCCGGCGCCCTCGCCCGCGTGGCTCTCGAACACGTCGATGAAGAGCTTGCCGATGGTCTTGCGCTTGGCCTCGGGGTCGGTGACGCCCTCGAGCGCGGCGAGGAAGCGCGCGCTCTCGTCGGCATGGACCAGAGGGACGTTGAAGCGGTCGCGGAAGAGGCTCACGACCTCGTCCGCCTCGCCGTGGCGCATCATGCCGGTGTCGACGAAGACGCAGGTGAGGCGTTCGCCGATCGCCTCGTGGATCAGGACCGCGGCGACGGTCGAATCGACCCCGCCCGAGAGGCCGCAGATGACCCGGCCTTCGCCCACCTGGGCGCGGATCTTGGCGATCGCCTCGTCGCGGTAGGCGGCCATGGTCCAGTCGCCGGACATGCCGGCGATGCCATGGGTGAAGTTCTTGAGCAGCCGGCTGCCGGCGGGGGTGTGCACGACCTCGGGGTGGAACATGACGCCGTAGAAGCGGCGGGCGGGATCGGCGAGGACGGCGAAGGGGGCGTTCGGCGAGGTGCCCTGGACCTCGAAGCCCTCGGGCAGGGCCGTGACGCGGTCGCCGTGGCTCATCCAGACCTGGGTCTCGCCGCCGGTGCCGGCAATGCCGTCGAAGAGCGCGCTCTCGGCGCCGAGGGTCACGGTGGCGCGGCCGAACTCGCGGTGGTGCCCGCCCTCGGCCCGGCCGCCGAGCTGGTGGACCATCACCATCTGGCCATAGCAGATACCGAGCACGGGGACGCCGAGGGCGAAGAGGCGGGGATGGGCGCGGGGACTGCCCTCGTCCTCGACCGAGCAGGGCCCGCCCGAGAGGATCACCGCCCGTGGCGCCAGCCGGTCGATCAGCGCATCGTCGACGCGGTCGAAGGGGTGGATCTCGCAGTAGATCCCGCTCTCGCGCAGGCGCCGGGCGATCAGCTGCGTCACCTGGCTGCCGAAATCGACGATCAGGCAGGTCTCGTGCCGCATGGCCGCGGTGCCCGTGCCCTTGGGGCTCGTACCTGTGGGGCTCGTACCGTTGGGGGCGGCGGTGGGGGCGTTCATGCGGCGGCAGGCTCCGGTGGCTGGCGCCGCTGACCTAGCTTGCCAGCGCCCGCTTGTCACGGTCACGGGCAGGGCACCCCGGGGCAGGGTGGCGCGTCGGTGCGCCGTCTGCCGGCGCGCTTGCGCGGCCGATGTCGCCTTTGGCCCCGCGAGGGGCGAAATCGAACGTCCCCGGAAAGGCGTCGGGCGCCATCACGGTAGCGACAGTGGGACGCGGAAGGTCGAGCGATGGAGCAGTCCGGCATCGAGACGGGATCAGGCGCGGGCGGCCGTCGGCGCGGGCGCGGCGGCGGCGGTGCCGCACGGCGGGCCGAGCGCACGGCACCGGACATGACGCTGGTGCGCTACATCGAGCGCAGGATCCCGGACTTCGACATCCTCGACGCCGAGGCGATCGAGATCATCGAGCACAATGCCGAGACCGTGCTGGAGGAGATCGGCGTCAACTTCGTCGAGAACCCGCAGGCACTGGCTCGCTGGCGTGAGGCGGGGGCGGATGTGCGCGACGAGCGCGTGCGCCTCCCGCGGGGCCTCGCCCGCCAGCTCTGCGCGACCGCGCCCTCGCGCTTCACCCAGCATGCGCGCAACCCCTCGCGCTCGGTCGAGATCGGCGGGCGCAACCTGGTGCTCGCACCGGTCTACGGCCCGCCCTTCATCCGCGACCATCCGGGCGGGCGGCGCTATGCGACGCTGGCCGATTTCGAGAAGCTGGTGAAGCTCACCTACATGTCGAAGTGGCTCCACCATTCCGGCGGCACGGTCTGCGAGCCGACCGACGTGGCGGTGAACAAGCGCCATCTCGACATGCTGCTCGCGCATATGCGCCTCAGCGACAAGCCGTTCATGGGCTCGGTGACCGATCCCGCGCGCGCGACCGACAGCGTGCGGATGTGCGAGATCCTGTTTGGCGAGGATTTCGTTGCCGAGAACGCGGTGATGACCTCGCTCATCAACCTCAACTCGCCGCTGACCTTCGATGCGACGATGATGGGCGCGCTCGAGGTCTATGCGCAGGCGGGGCAGGCCTGCATCGTCTCGCCCTTCATCGTGGGCGGTGCCATGGCGCCGGTGACGATCGCGGGCACGCTGACGCAGATCCTGGCCGAGGTGCTGGCCGGCGTCGCCTACAGCCAGCTGGTGCGCCCGGGCGCGCCGGTGATCTTCGGCGCCTTCGTCACCTCGATCGACATGAACTCCGGCGCGCCGACCTTCGGCACGCCCGAGGCGTCGAAGATCCTGTACGGGGCAGGGCAGCTCGCCCGCAGGCTCGGTCTGCCGTTCCGCTCGGGCGGCGGTCTGACGGGGGCCAAGATCCCCGATGCCCAGGCCGGCTACGAGACCGCCAACACGCTGAACGCGGCGCTGACGGGCGGCGTCAACTTCATGCTGCACGCGGCAGGCTGGCTCGAGGGCGGGCTGGTGGCGAGCCCCGAGAAGCTGGTGATGGATGCCGACCAGTGCGGGGCGCTGCACAGCATGGCCGAGGGGATCACGATGGACGCCAACGGCCAGGCGATGGACGCGCTGGCCGAGGTCGGCCCGGGCGGCCATTTCCTCGGCTGCGCGCATACCCAGGCGAACTTCAAGTCGGCCTTCTGGCGGTCGGACGTGCTGGATTACCGCCCGTTCGAGACCTGGGCCGATGACGGCGGTCCCGACACCTTCCTGCGGGGCGCGCGACGGGTCGAGCGGCTGCTCGGCGACTACACGCCGCCGCCGCTCGACCCCGGGATCGAGGAGGCCCTGGCCAGCTTCGTCGCCAACCGGAAGTCGTCCGAGCCCGACGCGTTCGGCTGAGCGCGTCGCCGCGCGGCGTTTCAGCGCTGCGTGGTGGCGGCCACGGGTTCGCCCGCGGCGATGTCCAGCGCCATCAGCGCGCCCAGCGCCTCGACATGCGTACTTGCCCGCCAGGCGAAGCGGGCCGTCCGCCGGCGCAGCTCGATCATCGCCTCGCGTTCGGCCAGACGTGCCCGTTCGCCCGGCAGGCCAACCCGTCCGTGGCGGGCGAGGGCGAGGGCATGCGACCGCGCGGTCGCCACCAGCAGCGCGGGGCGCAGAGCCCCCTCCTCACCGGCCAGGCAGGCGAGCGTTTCCAGCGCGCTCGGCTCGCTCTCCTGACCTGTCGCGCGGGCGGTGTCGGGGCGTCGGGTCGGGACCGGCGTGGCACCGCTCCGGGTCCGCGTCGTCGGTTCGTGGATCATCCTGCATCTCCCTGCTGTCGTTCGGCCCATGGCAGTGCAGAGGTGCCGGGAGTTGCTTCGGACGGCGTTCAAGCGTGCGCGGAAAGTTAATGAAAGATAAAAATTATGCTTCAGTTGCGATTTAAGGAACTGTTCACTTTCATGATTACATCGTTGCGCCAACGTGGGAAGAGTTGCGTGGGAAGAACTATGAGTGTGAACGACGTGTTGGCCGACTGCTCGGCCCGGGCAGCGCGGGTATTCGGACAAAAGTCAATCTGCTGCAGCGCGCGCGATGCGGCGATCTACTTGGCCCATACGGGCAGGGGTCAGAGCCTGAGGGCGATTGCCGCAGTAACGGGCACGCATCCCTCGACGATCCTGCGCACGGTTCGCCGGGTCGAGGAGCGGCGGGACGACCCGCTGCTCGATGGCATGCTCGAGGCGCTCGAGGCCGGGCTGACGGATGGAAGCGCGCCCGGGGAGGTTGTTGCCCCCCTCGACGGCGCACCGTTCGCCGGCGCAGAGGGCGACGAGGCGACGGCCGATGGCGGCGAAGCCGGCTTCCCGTGCGTCCCGCGCGAGGATGCCGAGATCGAGCGCGAGGCGCGGCGCTATCTCCGCCGTCTCTGCGAGCCCGGCTCGTTCCTGCTGGTCGCCAGCGGCGCGTCCAAGGCCGGTGTCTTCTGCGCCGCCAACGGCCATCGTCGCCCGATCGCGATGCTGCCCGTGGACCTTGCGGCCGAGTTCCTGCGCCGCGACTGGATCCGGGTGATGCACCGCAGCGCGGCTGCCGTGCGCTACCGGGTCACCGATGTCGGCCGCGCCTTTCTGCGCCGGGCCCTCGCGGCCGAGGTGCTGCGACGCGAGGGCAACGCGGCTGCGTCCCCGGCCGGGATGGGCGGCACGGCGGTCCCCGGCATGGCCGAGGCCCCGACACCCTTCGCCCACCAGCACCGCCTGGACGGCGAGCGCACGCTGCCGGATCCCGAGGGCGGGCCGGCCCGGCGCCGGCGGGTGAACCTGGCCGAGAGCGTGCTCGGCTGGCTTGCCAAGCGCCCGGGGCCGGACGGCAAACCCTATCTCTCGGCGGCCGAGGTCGAGGCGGGAGAGCGGCTCCGCCTCGATTTCGAGCGCGCCCAGATGGGCCCCTCGGTCACGCAGGACTGGCGGGCTTTCCTCACGCCCGGCGACGCGCTGGCGGGCTCGCGCGAGGTCCGTGGCCCGGCCGAGGGGCCCGCCGCGGCACGCGAGGCCGTCGGCCGTGCGCTCGGGGTCCTGGGCCCCGGGCTGGCCGACGTGGCGCTGCGCGTCTGCTGCTTTCTCGAGGGTCTCGAGGCCTGCGAGAAGCGCTTCGGCTGGTCCTCCCGCTCGGGCAAGGTGGTGCTCAAGCTCGCGCTGCAGCGCCTGGCCGACCACTACGGCTTTCGCGTCGGCACCTGAGGGCCATTGACGCCCTCGCCGCGCCCTGCGACGCCTCGCGCCCATGGCGGGCGCGGGCAGGCTTATCGAGACGGCGGCGGATGTGGCGGAGGGCGCGGCCTGGCTGGCCGCGGCCGAGCCGCGTTTCGCGGCCGTCCTGCCGGAACTCGAGCCGCTGCCGCTCCGCCGTCGGCCGGGGGGCTTCGCGGCGCTGCTGCGGGCGATCTGCGGCCAGCAGCTCTCCGTCGCCTCGGCCGATGCGGTCTGGCGCAGGCTGGAGGCGGCTGATGCCTGCCGCGCCGCCGGCATCGCGGCACTCGACGACGAGGGACTGCGGGCCTGCGGTCTGTCGCGCCAGAAGATCGCCTATGCCCGCGCGCTGACCGAGGCCGATCTCGACTTCGACGCCCTCTCCTCGATGCCGGAGGACGAGGCCGTCGCGCGGCTGACGGCGGTCAAGGGCATCGGGCGGTGGACGGCCGAGGTGTACCTGATGTTCGCGGTGGGGCGGGCCGATGTCTTCGCGCCGGGCGATCTGGCGCTGCAGGAATCGGCGCGGATGCTCTTCGACCTCGACGGCCGACCGGGCGAGTCGGCACTGCGGCGGATGGCCGTGGCCTGGTCGCCCTGGCGCGCGGTTGCCGCCCGGCTGCTCTGGGCCCACTATGCCGCACGGAAGGCGCGCGAGGGGATCGGCACATGACAGCGACAACCGGGGCAGGGGGCGCGGACGCGCTCCTCCAGGGGCCCCGTATCGGCCCGGCCCGGGGCGAGGCGCGGGCACTCGTGTTGCTGCTGCACGGCTATGGTGCCGACGGCAACGACCTCGCGGGTCTGGCGCAGCCGCTGGGCCCCGTCCTGCCCGGCACCGTGTTCCGCGCGCCGAATGCGCCCGAGCCGAGCCGCGTGAACCCCATGGGCCGGCAGTGGTTCCCGATCCCCTGGATCGATGGGTCGAGCGAGGCGGAGCGGGATGCGGGCTTCAAGCGCTCGACGGACACGCTGGGTCTCTATCTTCATGCGGCAATGGAGGAGGAGGGTGTAACAACTTCGCAGACGGCGCTGATCGGCTTCAGCCAGGGGACGATGATGGCGCTGCATGTCGGACCCCGGATGGCCGAGCCGCTGGCCGGCATCGTCGGCTTCTCGGGCCGGCTCGTGGCCGAGGACCGGCTGGACGAGGTGGTCTCGCGCCCGCCCGTGCTG
>JBCBPG010000107.1:0-9014 GCA_039820865.1 Pseudomonadota bacterium | reverse complement strand
TTCTGAGGGAGCCCCATGGCCGAGTTCGACCCCAAGAGCCGCTACGCCGAGGCCGAGACCTACACCACGACCGATGCCCGCGGGCGCACGGTCGCGGCGGTGACGCCGGCCGAACGGCCCGCGCAGCTGCCGCTTGGCGAGCATCGCCGGCGGGACGGCCAGCGCCTCGACCACCTCGCCAACTTCTACCTCGGCGACCCGAACGGCTTCTGGCGCCTGGCCGAGCATGGCGACGCGATGCTGCCCGACGCGCTGGCCGAGACCGATACCGTCGCCGTTCCGACGCGGACCTGAGGGAGGGGAAGACGATGGGTTTCGGCGCGATCCTCACCACCGGCGACGCCAATGCGGCGCTCCCGCCCGCGCTGGCGGGCGCGGTGGCCGAGGTGCGGGTCGAGCAGCCGCTCGACGGGCCCGCGCAGTTCGCGATCCGCTTCATCGACGATCTGCGCGACGGTCGCCCGCTGGTGGCCGACGACCCGGCGCTGGCGATCGGCACGATGCTGAGCGTGCTGGTCGAGGTCGACGGGGCGCTCACCTGCCTGGTCCGCGGACCGGTGACCGACCACCGCTCGAGCCTGATGTTCGGCGGCCCGGGCTCGGCCTTCGACGTGGTGGGGCTCGACCGGCTGGACCTGCTGGACCGTGCCTGCCGGATCGAGCGCTGGTCGGGCCGCGCCTCGGACGTCGCCTCGACGCTCCTGGCCGCGGTGTTCGACGCGGTGGTCGTCGAGAACACGCCGCGGGTGTTCGAGGAGGGCGACGCCACGCTCAACCAGCGCTCGACCGATCTCGACTTCCTGATGGAGATCGCCGTGCGCAACAACCTGCATCTCTGGGTCGGCTACGAGGCGTCGCGCAGCCTGACGGGCGCGATCCGGATCACCGAGACCGCGAACCTCGCCTCCTCGCCCCGCCGGCCGGAGGGGGCGGGCGGGCTGCTGGCGGGGGTCATCTCGCTCGTCCCCACCACCCAGGTCGAGCTCCGCGTGCAGGTGCCTGGCCGCCAGACCGTCACCGAGTTCGAGATCGCCGTCGACAGCCGGCGGCCAAGCCGCTTCGCCATCGGCTCGATGGCGCGCGGCGACGGCCGGCCGGTGACGACCGAGGCCAGCGATCCCCAGCCGCCGGCGGGCGAGGGGCCGGTGCGCCTCGACGGCATCGGCGAGGCGCGCGACCTCTGCATGGTGGGCAGCGGCGATCCGGTCGAGACGCAGACGCGCGCCGAGAGCGCGCTGACCGAGGCCGGCTGGTTCGTCCGCGCCCGCGCCAGCACCTCGACCGCGCTGCTGGGCGGGGTGATCGGCGCGCATGACGTGGTGCGTGCCGTCGGCGTCGGTCCCCGCCTCGGCGCCGCCGCCTTCCGCGTCCGCCACGCCACCCACGTCATCACGGCGGCGCACCACATGATCGACGCCGATCTGGACAGCAACAGCCTGGGAGCAGGGTGATGGACGAGCCCTTCGAGCCCCGCGGCCGCGGCCGCCCCAGCGCCACCCGCGCCCATTTCGGCAAGTTCCGCGGCCAGGTGGTCAACAACCGCGACAGCCGCGCGCGCGGCCGGCTCGAAGTCGTCGTCCCGGCGCTGATGGGCGAGCGCGCGCTCTGGGCCGAGCCCTGCCTGCCCTATGCCGGCGACGGCGTCGGCTGGTTCGTCATGCCCCCCGTGGGCGCGCAGGTCTGGGTCGAGTTCGAGGGCGGCGATCTCGACCACCCGATCTGGACCGGCTGTCGCTGGGCCGGCACCGACAGCGTGCCCGGCGGCGGGCTCGACCCCGAGATCCGCATCCTCAAGACCGAGAAGGTCACCGTCACCATCGACGACAATCGCGGCCGGATCACGATCGAGACCCGAGGCGGCGCGCGGCTGACGCTGGCCGCCACCTCGGCCGATCTCAAGGCCGTCACCACCACCGCCGAGGGCGCCGTCGGCAAGATCGTGCTCTCCGCCGCCGGCGCCGACCTGAACGACGGCGCCTTCACCGTGCTGCCCTGACCCGTTGCCGAGGAGCCTGCGATGCCCGGACCGATCCACAGCCTCGCCCCCAATGCCGTCGACGGCCTCGGCGTGCCCGCGACCGCCAAGGTCTCGCCGAATGTCCGCGCGCTGACGGCGACGGGGCCGGTGAGCACGGTGGCAGATCTCGTCACCTTCCCGGCCGCCGTGCCGCCCTTCACCGTCCTCGGCGTCTGGGCCACGCCGAATGCGCGCACGCTGGCCGCGGGCGTGCCCACCATCTCGCTCGGCGCGACGGGCGCCTGCTTCAACGTGATCGGCATCCCGACCTCGCCCATGACGGCGATCCTGGGCGATGTCCGCGTGATCGCGCAGTAGGGGGCGGGACGATGGCGCGCGCGCGGTTCCAGGCGATCCACTACCCGCTGGCCGTCTCGGCCCGCTCGGGCCGGCTGCGCCAGGAGACCGAGTACGAGGCGCATATCCGCCAGCTGATCCGCCAGGTCCTGCTGACCGCGCCGGGCGAGCGCATCAACCGGCCGGAATTCGGCGCGGGCGTGCGCCGGCTGGTCTTCGCGCCGCTCAGCCCCGCCTCGGCCTCGCTGGCGCAGACGACGATCCTGCAGGCGCTGAACGCCGAGCTCGACACCCTGATCCGCGTCGAGGACGTGATCGCCGAGGTCACCGAGCCCGGCCGCCTCGACATCACCGTCACCTACATCCTGCGCGCCCGCGGCGAGCGCCAGTTCCTGAACGTGGAGGTCGCGGTCTGATGGCGGGCGAGGACCGCAAGGCGCTCCTGTGCGAGCAGACGGCCGTCAGCGGCATCGACTTCGTGCGCGTCGTCGATCCGGACGACCAGCGCCGCCTGCAGGTCTTCTTCCTGATCGATCCCGACACGCTGGATGTCCCCTTCGACATCACCATCGACCCGCCCGCGGGCTTTGCCGCCATCGAGGCCGCCGAGGGCGAGGACGACATCGTCATCACCGCGCTGGCCTGGGACCGGGTGCCGGACGCGCAGGGACAGCTGCGCACCGTGCTGGTGGTGGACGTCGCCGCGCCGGGGGGCTTCCGCGACTATCGCCTGACGCTCGCCGACCCCGTCACGCCGCCCCGCATCGACCGCTTCTTCAACGCCACGCGCTTCTCCTTCAAGCAGGGCTGCCCCGCGCGCGCCGACTGCCGGCCGGTGCATGACTGCCCCGAGGACGCGCTCACCGACTGGCCCGTCGACTACCTCGCCCGCGATTTCGAGAGCTTCCGCTCGGCGCTGCTCGACTTCTCGACCCAGGCCTACCCGGACTGGGAGACGCGGATCCCGGCCGATGTCGGCGCGATGGTCATGGACCTGATGGCGGCGCTGGGCGACGAGTTCAGCTACGTCCAGGACCGCTACTCGCGCGAGGCCTATCTCGAGACGCTGAGCCAGCGCCGCTCGCTCGCCGCCTTTGCCGAACTGGTCGACTACCAGCTCGACCCCGGTCTCTCGGCCTCGACGCTCCTGCGCTTCACGGTCGATGCCGGCGGGGTCGAGGTGCCGGCGGGGCTGCGCGCCTGGGCCGATGTCGAGGGTCTCGCCCCCATCGCCTTCGAGACCGGATCGGGGCTGCGCGCCCATCGCGACATCCCGGCCGAGGGGCTGGAGGCCGAGAGCCTCTGGCTCCACGCCGCCTGGAACGACATGGCCGTGCACGTGCCCGACCCCAGCACGCCCTGCCTCGGCGTCGGTGCGCGCGAGCTCTGGGTCCTGGGCGAGCCGCTGGCCGCCGCGACGCTGCCCGGCACCCCCGACCCCGCCGCCATCGCCCGCTTCTGGATCGGCCGGACGCTGCTGATCGAGACCCGGCCCGAGGACCGGTCCGAGCCCCGCCGCCGCCACGCCGTGGTGATCGACGAGGCGGTCGAGGTCGTCACCGATCCCCTCTGCCTCGACGAGGACGACAACCCGATCACGGCGACGCGGCTCCACTGGCGCGGCGAAGACGCGCTGCCCTTCGAGCTGGACCAGACCGTCGCCTTCGTCAGCGCCAACCTGATGGGCGCGACCGCCGGCCTCACGGTCGTCGAGCACCTGGCGATCGACAGCCCGCCCGCGACCCATCCCGAGATCCCGACGACGATCGAGCGTGCCGGGCCCCATCGCGAGGGCGGGCGCGCGATCCTGCACCGCCATTCGCTCCGCCTCTCGGCCGAGGACGGGATCGGCTGGCTCTTCGCCTCCACCCCGCCGCCGCTCGGCGCCTTTCCCCGCCCCGAGATCCTGATCGAGGAGGTGACGCCCGACGGCGGCCCGGCGGAGGGTTTCGCACCGGGCGATGTCTGGCGCTTCCGGCGCGAGATGCTGCTGGCCGACGATCTCGACCGCGCCTTCACGCTGGAGCCCGGCGCCTGGCGCGAGATCATCGGCTTCGACCGTGGCGGCGAGCGGATCACCCATGCCGACTATGCGGCCGACGAGGGGGTGACGATCCGCTTCGGCGACGCCACCTTCGGCCGCCGCCCGCCCGACGACACCGTCTTCCGCGCGACCTGGCGCACGGGTCCCGGCAGGCGGGCCAACGTCGCCGCCGACACCGTGACGCTGCTGGCTGCGCCGGAGGGCGCGCCCGTAGGCGCCCCGGCCCCCGGCATCGCCGCGCTGACGGCCGTCACCAACCCCTTCGCCGTCGCCGGCGGCGCCGATCCCGAACCGCTCGACCGCGCGCGCCGGCTGATGCCCGAGGCGTTCCGCGCGCTCGTCTGGCGCGCGGTGATCGACGCGGACTATGCCGAGATCGCCGGGCGGCTCGACTGGGTCGACCAGGCCGGCGCCGTCACGCGCTGGACCGGGAGCTGGCTCACCACCTTCGTCACGCCCGATCCCGTCGGCACCTTCGCCCTCTCGCCCGGGCGGCGCGACGCGCTCGAGCGGCTGATGGACTGCGTGCGCCAGCTCGGCCGCGAGGTGCATGTCCTCGACCCGGTCTTCGTCAACATCGACCTCGAGATCGGCCTCTGCACCGAGCCCGCCGCCTATTTCGGCGAGGTGCAGGCCCGGGTGACCCGCGCGCTGGTCGGCCCCGTCCGCCACGGCGCGCCGCTGCCCTTCTTCCACCCCGACAACTTCGGCTTCGGCGATCCGCTCTGGCGCGCCGATCTCGAGGCCTGCGTCGCCGCCGTGCCGGGCGTCCTGGCCATCGTCTCGATCCGGATCCGGCGCCGCGGCGAGACCGCCTTTGCCGACTTCACCGAGGCCAGCCTCGAGATCGCCGACAACCGCATCCTGCAGCTTCGCGGCGATCCGCGCCGGGCGGACGAGGGCAGCCTGCGCGTGCTCGACCATGCGGAGGTGGGCCCATGAGCTGTCCCTGCGACGACCGCGCCTTCCCGGGCGCGCCGGACATCCCCGCGGGCCTCGACCGCCTGCCGCGCCAGATCGCGACCTTCGCCGAGTTCCGTCGCGCGCTTCTCGACGGCATCGACGAACAGGTGGCACTGGCCGACTGGCGCGCCCGTGGCGGCGACGATTTCGGCGTGATGATGCTGGAATGGTGGGCCTATGTCCTCGACGTGCTCGCCTTCTACTCCGGCGAGGTCGCGACCGAGAGCTACCTGCGCACCGCCCGCCGCGACGCCTCGCTGCAACGGCTGGTCGCGCTGATCGGCTACACGCCGAAGCCCGCCATCGCCTCGACCGCCACGCTCGCCCTCTTCGCCGAGACCGGGCAGCCCGTGCTGGTGCCCGCGGGCACGGCCTTCCGCTCGGACGCCTTCGGCGACGAGCCGCCGCAGGTGTTCGAGACCGGCGCCGAGGGGCTGATCGATCCCACGCTGAACGGCTGGACGCTGGCGGCGATCCCGCCCACGGCCTTCGGTGCGGGGCCGCTGCTTCTCGATCTCGAGACCGCCGCGGCGCGGGCCGGCCAGACGGCGGTGCTGGCGATCGGCAAGACGCTGCATGCCGCCCGGATCGCCGCGGTCGAGACGGTGACGCGCCTCGACGGCGCCGACTATGCCGAGGTCACGCTCGAGCCCACGCCCAAGATCGGGCCCAAGACCGCGCTCGCCGCGCTCCGCCTGCGCCCCATGGGCCTCAGCGCCGGCATGAACACCTTCGCCGGCAGTGCCGCCGTCGCGCGCGGCAAGGCGAGCGTCACGCTGGTGCTCGACGCGCTCTACCCGCAGGTCCGCGCCGGCGCCCCGGCCGTACTGGCCGAGAGCGAGACCGGCCGCCTCCACGCCGCCGAGGTCACCGCCGTCGCCACGTCGAACCAGGTCGTCCTGCCCGCGGCGAACGAGTTCGCGGCCGACAGCCTCGCCCCCTTCACCCAGGTGACGCTCGCGGGCACGGGCCCGGGCTGGATCGAGACAGCCGATCCCTCGGCGATGGTCCTGCACTTCCGCCCGCTGGACGGCGGCACGGTGACGGGCAGCGGGGCGACGACCGTGGGCCTCGGCGCCCTGACCGGCGGCGCGGCGCTGGACGGCACGGTCGAGCCGCTCCGCCAGCCGACCTCGGGCACCCTCGCGCTCTGGGACGCGCAGGAGAAGGGCGCGATCCTCGCCGGCACGGTGACCGACGACGGAGCGGGCAACGCCACGCTCACGCCGCTGACCGGCGCGCTGGCCTTCGGGGCGCTGCGCACGCCCGTCGCCGTCCACGCCAACATCGTCACCGTCACCCGCGGCGAGCGCGTCGAGGAGGTGCTGGGCACTGGCAACGCCACGCCCTTCCAGACCTTCCGCCTCACCAGGAAGCCGCTCACCTACCTCGCCGCGACCGGCGCTGTCGGGCGCACGGCCACGCTTGAGGTCTGGGTCGACGGCAGCCGCTGGCGCGAGGCGCCCGGCTTCTTCGCCACCGGCCCCGACGACCGCGTCTACACCCTGCGCCAGACGGTCGATGGCGAGGCGGAGGTGACCTTCGGCGGGCTCGGCACCGGCCAGCCGCTGCCCTCGGGCGCCACGGTGACGGCGCGCTACCGCCATGGTGCGGGTGCGGCCAGTCCGCCGGCCGGCGCCATCACCCAGGTCGCACGCCCGGTGAAGGGGCTGACGCGGGCGCTGAACCCGCTGGCGGCCTTCGGCGGCGACGACGGCGACGACGCCGCGGCGATCCGGACGGTGGCGCCCGACAGCGCGCTCTCCCTCGGCCGCGTCGTCTCGCTGATCGATTTCGAGGCCGCGGCCCGCGCCTATCCCGGCATCGTCAACGCCGCCGCACGCATGGACTGGGTCGAGCGCGAGCAGCGTGTCGCCGTCCTGGTCTGGATCGTGCCGGCGGCCGCGGACGAGGCCGACCAGGTCCGTGCCGCCCTCGAGGCCCATCTCGCCGCGATCGCGGCCGAGGGCACGCCCGTTGCCGTCGCGCTCGCCACCGCCGATCCGGTCGCGATCTCCTTCGAGATCGACGCCGCGCCGGACCTCGATCCCGCCGGGGTCGAGGCCGCCGCCGCCGCGGCTCTGGCCGGGGCGCTTGCCGTCGAGCGGGTGCCCATCGGCGCGCCGCTGTTCCGCGCCGACATGCTGGCGGTCCTGCGCGCGGTCGAGGGCGTGGCGACGGTGCGTGCCCTCCTGGCCGACGGCCTCCGCGCGCCCGTCGCGATCGAGCCGGCCGAGGGCCACTACCCCGCCGCCACCGTAATCGGCGCCTGAGGGAGGGAGCGATGGCCGAGACCGACAGCACCCGGACACGCCCCGCCGCCGACGGCTTCGAGCGCTACTATGCCGAGAAGCTGTGGGAATGGATCCCCGAGGTTCACCGCGACCGCGACGGTCGGGCCGAGTTCCCGGGCGACGGCACCCTGCGCGCGCTGGTCGAACTGGTGGCGGGGCAGGCGGCCGTCATCCGGCGCGACATCGACCGGCTGTGGGACGACCAGCAGATCGCGCTCGCCGACGACTGGGCGGTCGCGTATATCGGCGATCTCCTCGGCACCCGGCCGGTCAGCGAGCAGAACCGCCGCGGCCAGCGCGTCGCCGTCGCCCGCACGCTCTTCTACCGCCGCCGCAAGGGCACGCCCGTCGTGCTCGAGGCGCTGATCCGCGACATCGCCGATCTCGACGGCGCGGTGGTCGAGGGGTGGCGGCGCCTCGGGCGCACGCGCCACCGGCTGGACCCGGAGATCGCGGGGCTCGCAGGGCCCGTCACCCGCACGCCCCCCGGCGGCACGGCCGATCTCCGCTCGGCCCGCGTGTCCGACATCCTGGACGGGCCGTTCGACGACCTCGCCCACACGCTCGACACGCGACGCCTGCGCGGGCCGCAGGGCCGCTACAACATCCCCAAGGCCAACTTCCACCTGTATCGCCTGCAGGCCTTCCCGCTGACGCTGACCACGCCGGTCGATCTCGGCGAGCAGCGCTTCACGCTCGACCCCTCGGGGCGCGACATCCAGCTCTTCCAGCCCCGCAACCGCCCCGACACGGGCGAGGTCTGGGAGCCGGTGCGCGAATGGCAGGTGCCGATGCCGCTCACCTGCCGGCGCCTGAACGCCGCGCGCTTTCGCCTCGAGACCTCGGACATCCCCCTCGGCCTCGCCGACGAGATCGGCGCCTATGCGGGCTTCGAGTACCGCACCGAGGCCGCCTTCCGCGCGATGCTGGAGGCCCGGCTGACGCCGCTCCAGCTCCTCCTCAACCGCGCCCTCCTGCTCGAGGCCGCGCTGACCGGGACGTCGCCCAAGCGCTTTCTCTGGCCCGGTGCCGTGGCGCTGGCCATCGGCGAGAGCGCGGCCGGGCCGCTGGCGCGGGCCGAGGCGCTGGGCGCCGATCTCGCCACCTGGGCCGCGGGCGTGACGGTCGAGGACGACCGCCGCGCGCTGGTCGACCCGGCGCGGGGCCGCGTCTGGCTGCCCGAACCGGTTGCGGATGGCGAGGCGCTCTTCGCGCTCCGCCACCACGTGGGTCTCGTCGCCCCCGTCGGCGCCGGGCCCTTCGACCGCGCCGCGGCGCTGGCGGGCGATGCCGAGGTCACGGACACCTGGCCGGCGGGCGCCGTCGATCCGGACGGGTTCTTCACCGATCCGGGGCCTGTCGCGGGCACGGCGCTGCCAGCGACGGGCACCGTCCGCGT
>JBCBPG010000106.1:0-9061 GCA_039820865.1 Pseudomonadota bacterium | reverse complement strand
TAGGTCACGGCCGCATGGGCCACCGGCCCGTCCAGCCCCGGCTGCGTCAGCGTCACGTCACCGACCGAGAGGCTGCGCCCCAGCTTCAGGATCCGCGCCTCGCCCCACAGATCCGCCGCCGCCGGCTTGCGCATGAAGTTGATGCTGAGCGAGGTCGTCACCGTCAGCGCCTCGCGCCCGATCATCGCCAGCGTCGCCGCATAGAACGCACAGTCGGCCAGCGCGAACATCGAGGGCCCGGATACGGTTCCCCCCGGGCGCAGGTGCTTCTCGCCCACGATCAGGCGCATGGTGCAGGCCATCGGCGCGACCCGCTCGATGGCGAACTCGCCGCGCACCTGCGGGAACACCTCGTCGAGGAAGGCGGCGAGCGCCGACGCCCCCATCACCGGCTCCCGCATCGGGTCCCGCACCGGCCCCCGCACCGGGTCAATCGGCGGCCCCTCAGCCACGGATCCGCGTCTGCGGCGGATAGGCCAGCACGAAGGCCGTCGAGACCAGCACGCCCATCAGCGCAAGCCCCCCCGCCTGGTGCCAGATCGCGATCTCCAGCGGGGCCGCGTAGAGCACCGTCACGATGCCCAGCACCGTCTGCGCCAGCACCAGCACGCCCAGCGCAATCCCATGCCAGCGCACCGACCGCTCGGCCCGGCGCATCAGGCGCCAGGCGACCAGCAGCCCGACGACCAGCACCACGTAGCCCAGCATCCGGTGGACGAACTGCACCAGCCCCGCGTTCTCGAAGAAGTTCACCCAGACCGGCTCGAGATCGAGCGCCGTCTCCGGAAAGAACTGCCCGCTCATCAGCGGCCAGTCGGTAAAGCTGCGCCCCGCATCGATGCCCGCCACCAGCGCGCCCACCAGGATCTGCGCAAAGAGCAGCACGCCGAAACCAGCGACCATCCCGCGTCCGCCCGCACGCCGCCGGCGCGCCTGCATCACCTCGGCCTCGGGCAGCCGGATGCGCAGCGCCGCCCAGACCAGCAGCCCGAAGATCACGAAGGCGAGCCCGAGATGCACCGCCAGGCGATAGGACGCCACGTCCAGCCGGTCGGTCAGGCCCGAGGCCACCATCCACCAGCCGATCGCGCCCTGAACACCGCCCAGCACCCCCGGCAGCACCAGGCGCCATGTCCAGCCCCGCGGCACCGCGCGCGCCAGCAGGAACGCCCCCAACCCGACGGCCCAGACCAGCCCGATGAACCGGCCCAGCTGGCGATGCCCCCATTCCCACCAGTAGATCGGCTTGAAGTCGTCGAGCGTCATCCAGGCGTTCTGCTCCTGGTACTCGGTCGTCGTCTTGTAGGCGTCGAAGGCGGCCTGCCAGTCGGCGTCCGAGAGCGGCGGGATCGCGCCCATCACCGGGGCCCAGACCGTGATCGAGAGCCCGCTGTCCGTCAGCCGCGTCAGCCCGCCCACCAGCACCATCACGGCGACCAGCGCCGCCAGCGCCCACAGCCAGAGCGCGATCGCCATCCGCGCACCCCCGCCCGCATCGCCCGCCGGCCCGCGCACGGGGCGCGTGGGCGCCGCCGCCTCGGCCTCGCGACGCCCGGCGGCGCCGACCTCCTCGAATACCGCGCCCTTGGCCATCGGCTCCTCCGTCGTTCCCGCCGCGAGGTAGAGGGGGCCGGCGCGCCGCGCAAGCGCCGTGGCGTCGCTCCCCAACGCCACGGGACGCCGCCGGCAGGCGCCCGGCCCGGCAGCGGCGGGTGGGCGGGCGGGGCCGCTGCCGGGCCGGGCGCCGGCGCGCCCTGGCTCAGCCGTCGCGGCGCCGGCGCGGCCCCTCGGCCAGCGCGCGGATCACGCCGCGCAGCGTGCGCACGTCCTGGTCGCTCAGCGCCTGGCGCTCGAACAGGTTGCGCAGGTTGGCCTCCATCGAGGCGCGCTTGTGCTCGGGAAAGAAGAAGTGCGCGGCCTCGAGTTCCTCGATCAGGTGGTCCAGCATGCGCCCCACATCGACCTTCTCGGCCAGCACCTGGCGGCCGAGCGCCAGCACGTCGTCCACCACCCCCTCGCGCGCGCGGCGCCATTCATAGGCCAGCAGCAGCACGCATTGCGCGAGGTTGAGCGACGAGAAAACCGGGTTGGTCGGCACCGTCACGATGGCCGAGGACAGGACGATATCGGCGTTGCCGAGCCCCGCGCGCTCGCCCCCGAACAGCACCGCCACGCGCTCGCCCGCCGCCAGGTGCCCCGCCGCCTCGCGCATCGCGGCCTCGGGCGAGAGCACGCGCTTGGTCAGCTCGCGCGGCCGGGCGGTGGTGGCATAGACGACCGCGCAGTCGGCCACCGCCTCGGCCGTCGTCGCGAAGACCCGCGCCCCGTCCAGCACGGCCCCCGCGCCCGAGGCCGTCGCCACCGCAGCCGGGTTCGGCCAGCCGTCGCGGGGGCTGACCAGCCGCATCCGGTCCAGCCCGAAATTCAGCATCGCGCGCGCGGCCGCGCCGATGTTCTCGCCCATCTGCGGCTCGACCAGCACGCAGTAGGGGATGCCCGGCCCATCCGCCGATCCGCCATCCGCCGCGTCGTCCATCGCCGTCGTCCCTCCGCCCCGCCCGGTGGGCGGCTGCCTAGCGCCTCAGGCGCGCACGAGCCAGAGCGCCGTCTCGGGCGCCTCGCCGACCAGCGGCAGGGGCGCGATGGCGGGCAGGCGATCGGCCCCCCGGCGCGTCAGGGCATAGTGGCTCGACCACAGGATCCGCGCCCCGCCCCCCGCCAGCCAGCCCGAGAGGCCGAGCTGCTCGGTATAGCCCCGCCAGGCCCAAGCATCCGGATAGGGGTCGGGCAGCAGGATGTCGTGCAGGTGCACCAGCACGCCGGGCCTCAGCGCCGGCAGGATCGCGTTCAGGATCAGGTCCACGTCCGAGCCGGGCCAGAGCAGGTGCGAGCTGTCGAACAAGGCCACGTCGCCCGGCCCCAGCGCGGCAAAGGCCTCGACATCCGCGGGCGCGAGCAGCCGGCGCTGCCAGTCGACCGACAGGTCCATCAGCGCCGCCCGGGGCGCCGGGTCGATGCAGGTGATGCGCGTCCCCGATCCCGCATCCGCCACCGCCCGCGCCATGAAGCGCGTCGAGTGCCCCGAGCCCACCTCGATCACCCGCCTGGGCGGCGCCGCGCGCAGGATCGCATAGGCGGCCGCGCCGTCCAGCCGGGGATACCAGGTCTGCTCCCAGCGGGGCGCCGGCGCCGGCCCACCCAGCGCCGAAAGCTCGCCCGCCACCGCCCCGATCGCTGCGACCACGTCCGCGGGCACCGCCATGCCTCCGGTCGGCGCGGCGTCGAAGGCGGCGGCGAACCGCGTCTCCAGCACCGGATAGCCGGCGGGCGCCACCACGCCCTCGGCATAGCGATAGGGGCTGAAGAAGCCGCGCGGCCGCCCCGCCAGCGTCGCCAGCCCCATCCAGGCCCGCCGCAGCCGCGTTCTCATCCGCACCTGTCGCCCCTCCCCGACCCCGGCGACACCACGACGATGCGCGGGATCAGAACGCGTTCGGATTGCCCTCGACGACCCGGCCGGTGCCGACGACCTCGCCATCCTCGATCCACAGCACCTCGTCGCCGGCCTGGCCGACCGACCAGCAGCCGGGCCCTTCACCATAGTCGAAGCACATCGTGTCGCCATCGACCGACCAGGCGGCGGTATAGCCGTCG
This sequence comes from Pseudomonadota bacterium, assembly GCA_039820865.1. Classification (GTDB taxonomy): domain Bacteria; phylum Pseudomonadota; class Alphaproteobacteria; order Rhodobacterales; family Rhodobacteraceae; genus Thermohalobaculum. The sequence goes on along the minus strand of JBCBPG010000106.1, from coordinate 5,407 downwards.
CCGCGGATCGTGCCATCGGCGGCATAGAACTCGGCATAGGGGCCGGTGGCCAGCATCGAGCCCTCGACCGTCTTGCCGGCGACCAGCGCCGTGATCGCGGCGCCGTCCAGCGTCTCGGGCGCCTGGGCGGCGGCCCCGGTGGCGGCCCCAGTGACGGCCCCGGTGACGAAGGCGACCGAAAGGCAGGCGGCGACGGCAAGGGCGCGGTGCGTCATGGGACTTCTCCTTTGAGGATCGGGGGGATCCCGGTGGCCGCAAGGCTAGGGCGCCTTGGCGCCGCGGCCACGCCCGCGCTGCCTCCTTGCCGAGGGACGGGGCGCATCCCGAACGGCCAGCGGCCCTTGCCGCGCAGTATCTGGTTAGCTAGACAATCATCAGGCAGACAAGGAGATACCCATGCCCGAGCTCGCCGTCCTCGCCCGCATCACCCCCCTGCCCCAGCACCGTGCCGCCGCGCGCGACGCGCTGATCGGCATCCTCGCGCCCACGCGGGCCGAGCCCGGCTGCCGCCAGTTCGACCTGCATGACGGCGAGGGCGACGGCACGCTCTGGCTGGTCGAGCGCTGGGACGACGATGCGGCGCTCGAGGCGCATTACGCCCTGCCCCATGTCCGCGCGGTCTTTGCGGCCTACGAGAACTGGCTTGCCTGTCCGCCCGAGATCACGCGCCTTCGCCCGGCGGTCTGATGTTCTTCCTGGGCGACCTGCCGACGGCGGCAATGCTGGACGGCTATGCCCGGCGCTTCGAGACGATGGACGCCCCCGCGGTGGCCGAGGCGCTGGGCCGGCTGCGCTGGGCCAGCCTGCTGATGCGCGACCTCGAGGCGTATTTCGCGGCGCACGACCTCGGCCAGACGCAGTTCCTGATCCTGATCGTCATCGACCGCGAGCCGGAGCGCACCAGCCTCGCCCCCAGCGAGATCGCCGCCCGCCTCGACGTCTCGCGCCCCATCGTCAGCAACGCGACCCGCCGGCTGGTCGAGCGCGGCCTCCTGGCCCCCGCCGGGACGCCGGCCGCGCCCGGCCGTGCCCGGCCCGACGCGCGCGTGCGTCCGCTGGCGCTGACCACCGGGGGACGCGCGCGGCTCGACGCGCTCCTGCCCGGCTACTTCCGCCTGATCGGCGAACACATGGCGCGCCCGCTGCCCGGCCCGACGGTGGTGCAGGGCGCCTGACGGCCATCGCCGCCTCTTGCGTTGCGGTGCGGGAATGCCACCGCTATACGGCGGCGAACACCGCCATCCGGGAGACGCCCATGTCGAAGATCAAGGTTGAGAACCCCGTCGTCGAGCTCGACGGCGACGAGATGACCCGCATCATCTGGGACTTCATCAAGAAGAAGCTCATCCTCCCGTATCTCGACGTGGACCTGAAGTACTACGACCTCGGCGTGGAGGAGCGCGACCGGACCGACGACCAGATCACCATCGACGCGGCCAACGCGATCAAGCACTACGGCGTGGGCGTCAAGTGCGCGACCATCACGCCGGACGAGGGCCGGGTCGAGGAATTCGGCCTCAAGAAGATGTGGCGCTCGCCCAACGGCACGATCCGCAACATCCTGGGCGGCGTGATCTTCCGCCAGCCGATCATCTGCTCGAACGTGCCCCGCCTGGTGCCGGGCTGGACCAAGCCGATCGTCGTCGGCCGCCACGCCTTCGGCGACCAGTACCGCGCCACCGACTTCAGGTTCCCGGGCAAGGGCAAGCTGACGATCAAGTTCGTCGGCGAGGACGGCACCGAGATCGAGCACGAGGTCTTCGACGCTCCGGGCTCGGGCGTCACCATGGCGATGTACAACCTCGACGAGTCGATCCGCGACTTCGCCCGCGCCTCGATGAACTACGGCCTCTCGCTCGGCTGGCCGGTCTATCTCTCGACCAAGAACACCATCCTCAAGCAGTATGACGGCCAGTTCATGCTGCTGTTCCAGGAGGTCTACGAGACCGAGTTCAAGGAGAAGTTCGAGGCCGCCGGCATCACCTACGAGCATCGCCTGATCGACGACATGGTCGCCTGCGCCATGAAGTGGAACGGCGGCTATGTCTGGGCCTGCAAGAACTACGACGGCGACGTGCAGTCCGACACGGTGGCGCAGGGCTTCGGCTCGCTCGGCCTGATGACCTCGGTCCTGATGACGCCGGACGGCAAGACGGTCGAGGCCGAGGCCGCGCACGGCACCGTCACCCGCCACTACCGCCAGCACCAGCAGGGCAAGGAGACCTCGACCAACTCCATCGCCTCGATCTACGCGTGGACGGGCGGGCTCAAGCACCGCGCCAAGCTGGACGCCAACCCGGCGCTGGCAACCTTTGCCGAGACGCTGGAGCGCGTGACGGTCGAGTGCGTCGAGAACGGCCACATGACCAAGGACCTCGCCCTGCTGGTCGGCCCCGACCAGGGCTGGCTGACCACGATGGGCTTCCTCGAGAAGGTCGACGAGGCGCTGAACAAGGCGCTGCCCGGCTGACGCCGAAAAGCGGGCACGGCGGCGGTACAACCGCCGTGTTCGCGGCCCTCAACCGCCGGCAGAACGCCTGCCACGGCGTCGACAACATTTCGGCAACGTCCGCTGAATTGCCGTCTTGTAAGTGGCAATTTCACGTCTTCTTAGCCTCTTCGCTTGACCTGTTGGTAAAGATTACGCTGTTCTCTGCGCCGCGTGGCAGATGCCGCGGGACAGGAGGGCGGCTCGCGTGGTTTTCGAAACCTCGCTAGAAACGGTGATCGCCATTTGCGGTGCCGTGATCGTGTTGCAGGGGATGATCGCGCTGGGCGTGTCCACGCGCATCGCGTCCCGTGCCCGGAACTGGCTGCTTGCCGCCCATGTCGCGCTCTTCGTCGCCGCGCTGGCGCCGCTGGTGGCCGACCGGCTGCCCTTTGCGCTGGCCGCCTGCCTCGCGCTGGGGGGCAAGCTGGCGGGCATCGTCTTCGGCTTCGCCGCGGTGACGGAAACGGTCGAGGCACCCTTTCCCCGCCATCTCCTCTTCGGCGGGACCGCCACCGCCCTCGCCGTGGAGGTGGTTCTCGCGGCGATGATGATCGACGTGACGACGCTGATGGTGGTCAGCTCGCTGGTCAACGGGCTGGTGGCGGCACTCCTCGGCGCCTGGATCCTGCGCGTGCCCTGGCGGACCGACCAGGTGGCGGCGCTCTTCCTCGCGCTGCCCTTCGCGCTGATCGCCACGGCCTTCCTCGGCCGCCTGGCGGCAGCGGCGATCTCCCCGTCGACCGAGACCTACCTGGCCAGCACCGCCATCGTCGTCCTGGCGCTGACGGGCGCCGCCTTCACCCTGGTCTTCGCCATCCTGCACTGGCACGAGCGTCGGATGGGTGACGCGCTTGAGCGGGCGCGCGACGCCGCGAACAGCGCCAACATCGCCAAGACCGAGTTCCTGCGCGCCCTCGGGCACGAACTCCGCACGCCGCTGACCGCCGTGGTGGGGCTATCGGAGCTGATGCGCCAGGGCGACGAGCCGGCGTTGGATCCCTTCCGCCGCGACGCCATCGACCGCATCCACGCCGCCGGCACGCACATGTCCGACATGATCGACGACCTGCTGGACATCGCGATGATCGAAGCCGGCCAGCAGGCGCTCGACGCCCGCCCCGTCGCCCTGGCCGAGCTGGTCGATGCGGCCGTCGCCATGGTCGCCCCGGGCGCCGCCGACCGCGGCATCGCGATCGAGACCGGCCCCGGCGTGCCCGATGCCGCGCGCCTCGCCCGCCTTGTCCCGGCGCGGAGCGAGCGCCCGGCCCCGCTCCCGGGACCGGGGGCCGACGACACCGCATCCCTCCTGGACCGCCATGTCGAGGTCGATCGCCGCCGCATCGTGCAGACGCTGATCAACCTGCTGTCGAACGCCGTGAAGTTCAGCCCGGAAGGTGCCGTGGTGCGCCTGAGCCTGCTGGCCGACGGCGCGGGCATCGCCATCGCGATCGACGACGACGGCCCCGGCATGACCCCCGAGGAGATCGACGAGGCGATGCGCGTCTTCGGCCGCCCCGGCCGCGTGCGCCAGCCCCACGTGCCGGGCCATGGCCTCGGCCTGCCGCTCTGCCAGGAACTGATGGCGGCGCATGGCGGCGCTCTCGTGATCCTCTCGGCGCCGGCGCTCGGGACGCGGGCGCTGATGCGCCTGCCGGCCGATCGTCTGCTGCCCGAGGGCGCCGGCGGCCACGCGCCCGGCGAGGCGATGCGAGCGGCCCGCGCCACGGCGGCGGAGTAGCCGCTACGCCCGCGCAGGACCACGACCGCATGACGCCGCCGCCCGCCGACCTACCTTGCCGCGCGGGGAAACGGAGGGGGATGCGCCATGCTGCAGGCCTCGAAGCCACCCGTGCCGAACTTCGACCAGGCGATGCACCTCCTCACCCATGCCGAGGAGGAGATCCGCCGCGGCGACACGCAGGCACGGAGCTTCATGATCATGAACGCCGCGATGAGCCTGACGGCCTGGGCGAACGAGGAGGCCGCCTTCGCGCTCCTCCTCGCGCTCTCGTCGCTCGGCGCCATCGCGCTCGGCGTCTGGACGATGCTGTTCACCGGCGGCGGCGGGCGGCAGATGAAGGACGCCCGCCAGGCGCTCTACCTCGACGCCATCGGCGAGCGCGACAGCTACCGTGAGTTCCTGCGCACCTTCACGCTGATGGCCGCCAGCCCCGGCGAGCGGGTGCTGCACGCCGTCTACCTCCGCTCGATCTGGGCCAAGCGCAAGGCACGCCTCGTCCGCCTGCTGGGCGGCATCAGCCTCGCCAACCTCGCCGTCGCGGGCGTCGTGGTGGTGCAGCGCTTCCTCTGACGCAGCCACGGCCCCCCGGGCTCGGCGCTTTTCCACGCGCGGCGCGAAACCTATGCTCGCTGCCAGTGATTGCAGGAGCATTGGAGAGGAGCGTCACATGGCACAGTCGCATCGCGCGGTCTGCGAGACCTGGTTTCGCCGGGTCTGGTGGGAGCAGGACGAAACCGCCATCGACGAGATGCTGCTGCCCGAGTCCCGTGCCGAGGGCCTCAGCGACCCCGACGGGCCCGCGATGGTGGGCCCCGAGGCGTTCAAGATCTTCCATCGCAGCCTGCTCGCGCTGATCGACCGGGTGGAGGTGATCATCGAGCGGATGGTCTCGGAGGGCGAGTGTGTATCGCTTCTCATCCACGTGCGCGCGACCTGCCGCAGGACGGGCAAGCCGGTCGAGATGCGCGGGCACGTCATGCTGAGGATCGTCGACGGCAGGCTCGTCGAGGGCCACAACCATATCGACTTCATCGCCCTCTTCGAACAGCTCGACCTCATGCCGGCCGACACGCTCTCGACCTGCCTGTCGGGCCGGAAGATCGGCTAGGGCATTTTCCAGCCACACTGACTCAGTCTGGTGACAAGAAAATGCGTCAAACAAGACACCCTCGAGC
>JBCBPG010000105.1:0-9074 GCA_039820865.1 Pseudomonadota bacterium | reverse complement strand
GTTGGGAGAGCGCTGCAATCGCACTGCAGAGGTCAGGGGTTCGAATCCCCTCGGCTCCACCAGAAAACCCAACATAGTCAGTGTGTCACGCGCCTGAGCCTGGTTCGGGAGCCACGGCGTGTCGAGTTCCAATGGCGGACGCGGCTGCTCCCAGTGTGACAGTGCACCTGGCCGTCACCGGGGAGGGCACGCGATGGCGACCGGCACATCGAACCATCTTGCGCCCGCCGGACACCAACCCAGCAAGACACACAGGGCGTGCCGAGCGCTGGTTCTTGAATGGGGGCGGCGCGACAGCCGTACAGCAAAATATGCAGAAAACTGCACAGCAGCGTCTTCAACAGACGCTCAACTTCACTTGGCCAACCGGTATCTTGCATGGTGCCGAGGCGCATCGTGTGAAAACCTATATGGCCAATGCGATCAATCATCATTTGACGCATGATGAAATCGAAGAAATTGGCGGCTTGATTTCACTTGGTGGCAGGCGTCTGATCAAGTTCCCGGCGACCACAGAGCTCCGTAACCTTAAACGACTGACGCTTCTCATGGTCTACCTGCTTCAGTACAGGACCATGGACGAGGTCGAGCAGATCAGGCAGCGGGTCATCGACAACGACAAGCACCAGGCGAAGGTCCTGGCTGGGGCGGTGTTTGCGCGCGCGATGCAGCTTGTTCGACAACGGGGTGTTTGGGCGAGGGATATCACCAGCCGCTATGGCGGTAGGCTCGTGCACTACCACCGGCAGGGAGATGACCCACGCCTGGCGCCCATGGACATCACCGAGAGGGGATGGTGTCTCGGCATGTCGACCGAGTGGCTGATCGACAAGCGGTCCTTCGCGGACTTCTGGGCGGGGCACGGGACGCCGGACTATGCGCGGCGTTTCAGGATGGTGATGGCGGGTCAGGCACTGCGCGCTCACGGCCTGGAGGGCGCCAATCTCGGCGACCTGGCCTCGTATCGGCTCAAGCGCGTCGGTATGGATCGCGCGATGCGGGTCTTGCTGACGGGGAACCCGTCATGCGCTTCACTGGCGCGATCGATCGTGAACACCCCCGGAGAGTTCCTGCTGGTGCTCATGTCTCTCCAAGGGGGTGAAGGGCACGCCATCGCATGCCGCAAGCACGCCGGCGGCATCACCCTGATGGACCCGAACCTCGGCGAGGTTCATTTTCAGGATCCCGGGCGGTTCCAGACGTGGTTCCGCCTGTTATGCCGTTTCAAGGATTATCATTTGCGCAACTACGATATCGAGACCTACCGGCCGGCGAGACATCCTGACCGCTGGTTGGCCGCGCAGATGCGGGCGCGGCGCCGCGACCTGGAGCCGGCAGACTAGCGCCAGGGCATGCGGCGAAGGCCGGTTTCGCCCTTGGCCGAAGGCGCATCCCCATGGCCGGCGCCACGCAGCCGCCGGTTCCGGGGGCGGCGCTGAGCCGCCGTCGGCCATGGGGGCCGTGTGCGCGGTGGCCGCCCCCGGACGGGACCGTTGGTTCGGGTGGCGGCGTCGCTGGCATGTGGCGCTTCGGGGCCTGCGGGTCTTCGAAAAGGGCGTTCCGCGACGTCCTGCGTTTCCTCTAACGTGGCGTCGATGTTCACGCTCAGGCAGATCAAGTACTTCGTCGCGGTTGCAGAACAGGGCACGGTGTCGGGCGCGGCGCGGACGCTGTCGATCTCCCAGTCCTCGGTCACCGAGGCCATCCGCGAACTCGAAGCCGATCTCGGGGTCGAGCTCTTCGCGCGGGCGGCCAGCGGCATGACCCTCACGCATCACGGGCTGCGTTTCCTGCCGCGTGCGGCCCATTTGCTCGCCAGTGCCTCGCGCGCCCGGCAGGCCTTCGACGCCCCCGACGACGCCACGAGCGGCACGCTCAACATCGGTGTCACCTCGCTGGTCGCCGCCTATGCCTTCGCCGAGATGCTGGCGCGCTACCGCAGGGCCTTTCCCGATGTCGCCGTGACGGCGATGGAGGACGACGCGGCCTATCTCGAGCACCTCCTGGTCGCCGGCAAGCTCGACCTCGCCATGATGGTGGTGTCGGATCTTCGCGAACCCGATGCCCTGCAGGCCGAGATCACGCATGTCTCGCGCTACCGGCTCTGGCTGCACGCCGGCCACCCGCTCGCCTCGAAGACCACAATCGAGACTGCCGATCTCGCCGGGACCGCGATGATCCAGCTGCTGCGCGACGAGGTGCGCAATGTCGCGCAGGAGCTCTTCCCGCAGCCCTCGACGGCGCCGAGGATCGCCTTCCACACGCGCTCGGTCGAGGCGATCCGAAGCCTGGTCGCAACAGGCGAGGGCGTCGCGATCCTCCCCGACATCGTCTATCGCGGCTGGTCGCTCGACGGCGACCAGATCGTCACGCGCGAGATCGCCCCGGCCCTGCCCGTGACCGAGACCGGCCTCGTGTGGCGCAAGGGCTCCGCGCTGAGTTGGGAGGCGAGGGAGTTCATCGCGCTCGCGCGCGACCACCGCCGCTGACGGCGCGTGGGCACCGGGCCATCGGAAATGCCGATGGCCAATTTCTCCCGAATGTCGTTGCGCGTACCGGGCGCCGACCGTCTAGTCACCGCTGACCCGCCGCACATTGGCGCCGTTTCGGGACAGCCTCAGGGAGACGCGCGATGAACCGACCGATGATCCGACTGGGGGGGGCCGTCGCCGCCCTCGCGATGAGCTTTCAGGGCGCCGGCGCGCAGACGATGCTCGAGGCGCTGGGCGAGCCCGAGGGCGAGGTCAACATCGTGGCCTGGCCCGGCTATATCGAGCGCGGCGAGACCGATCCGAAGTTCGACTGGGTGACGGCGTTCGAGGCCGAGACCGGCTGCTCGGTCAGGGTCAAGACGGCCAACACCTCGGACGAGATGGTCGCCCTGATGAACGAGGGCGGGTTCGACCTCGTGACCGCCTCCGGCGACGCGTCGCTGCGGCTGATCGCCGGCAAGCGCGTGCAGCCCGTCAATCCGGCGCTGATCCCGAGCTGGGGCGATCTCGACCCGCGGCTGGTCGATGCGCCCTGGCACACGGTCGACGGCGTCCACTACGGCACGCCCTATATGTGGGGCCCGAACGTCCTCATGTACAACACCGAGGTCTTCGAGACGCCGCCGACCAGCTGGAGCGTGGTCTTCGAGCCGATGACCCTGCCGGACGGGTCGTCGAACGAGGGCCGCGTGCAGGCCTATGACGGGCCGATCCACGTGGCCGATGCCGCCAACTACCTGATGTATCACCAGCCCGAGCTCGGCATCGAGAACCCCTACGAGCTGAACGCCGATCAGTACGCCGCCGCCCTCGACCTCCTGCGCCAGCAGCGGACGCTGGTCGCGCGCTACTGGCACGACGCCTTCATCCAGATCGACGACTTCAAGAACGAGGGCATGGTGGCCTCGGGCTCCTGGCCGTTCCAGGTCAACCTGCTGAGGGCGGACGGCGCGCCGGTGGCCTCGGTCATCCCGCAGGAGGGCGTGACCGGCTGGGCGGACACCACGATGATGCATGCCGAGGCCGACAATCCGACCTGCGCCTATCTCTGGATGGAGCACACGCTGTCCTCGAACCTGATGAGCGACCTGTCGGTCTGGTTCGGCGCCAACCCGGCCGTGCCCGCGGCCTGCACCGATGGCCGCGGCATGCAGACCGCCGCAGGGTGCACGATCAATGGCTACGACGACTTCGACAGGGTGAATTTCTGGACCACCCCGGTGACGCGCTGCGCCAGCCAGGACGAATGCGTGCCGTATTACCGCTGGGTCTCCGACTATATCGGCGTCATCGGCGGCCGCTGAACCAGGCCCGTACCGTCTGATCCCATGGTCGCCGGCTGTGCCGGCGGCCGCGAGCAAGTATTGCCGTCCGTGGAAGGTTGGAACCGGATGAACCCCGCCGTTCTCTTCTCCAGGGTCTCGCGCCACTTCGGCGAGGTCCGCGCGGTCGACCAGGTCGATCTGCAGATCGGCGAAGGCGAGTTCTTCGCGATGCTGGGACCCTCTGGGTCCGGCAAGACAACGTGCCTGCGCCTCATCGCCGGTTTCGAGCAGCCGAGTGACGGGCATATCGAGATCTTCGGGGAGACCGCCGACGGCGTGCCGCCCTACCGGCGGAGCGTCAACACGGTCTTCCAGGACTATGCGCTGTTCCCGCATCTCGATGTCCGCGACAACGTCGCCTACGGCCCCATGATACGCGGCGTTTCCAGGGCCGAGCGACGGCGCGCGGCCGAGGAGATGCTCGCCCTCGTCCAGCTCCCCGGCTACGGCGATCGCAAGCCCAGCCAGCTCTCGGGCGGGCAGCGCCAACGGGTGGCACTGGCCCGGGCGCTGGTGAACAAGCCCAAGGTGCTGCTCCTCGACGAGCCGCTGGGCGCGCTCGACCTCAAGCTGCGCGAGCAGATGCAGGAGGAGCTGAAATCGCTCCAGCGCGCCCTCGGCATCACCTTCGTCTTCGTCACGCACGACCAGGCCGAGGCGCTCTCGATGGCCGACCGCGTCGCCGTCTTCAACGCTGGCCGGATCCAGCAGATCGGGGCCCCCGAGGAGATCTACCGGCGGCCGAAAACCCGCTTCGTCGCGGACTTCGTCGGCTCGTCCAACGTCCTCGAGCCTGGTTTCGTCAACGCGGTCACCGGCAGCGCGCGCCCTGCCAGCCTGCGCCCCGAGGCGATCCGCTTCGCCGATGAAGGCCACGCGGCGACCATCCTGGGGCGGAACTTCCTCGGCTCCGACACGCGGGTCACCGTCAGCCTGGCCGACATGCGGCTGACGGTGCTGCGCCGCGCCGGCGACGATGTGCCGGCGGACGGCGAGACCGTCCGTCTCGCCTGGGATCCCGAGGACCTGCACCTCCTGGAGGAGCAATGAGCACGAGCGCCGCGATAGCGCCCGAGGCGAAGGGCATCCTCGGCCGGGTTTCCGACGCGCTCTGGCGGCGGCCGCGGTTGCTCGTGGTGCTGATGCTGGCCCCGCCCGCGCTGTGGCTGGGGGTCATCTATCTCGGCTCGCTCTTTGCCCTGCTGGCGCAGAGCTTCTTCTCGATCGACGAGTTCTCGGGGCTCGTGAAGTACGAGCTGACGCTCAAGACCTATGGCGAGCTGTTCACGCCCGCCAACTTCGACATCATCCTGCGCACCGTCACCATGGCGACGGCTGTCACGCTGGCGGCGGCGGTGGTCGCCTTCCCGATCGCCTACTACGCGGCGCGGTACGCGCGAGGCCGCTGGAAGGCGCTCTTCTACCTCGGCGTGATGCTGCCGCTCTGGTCGAGCTATCTCGTCAAGATCTACGCCTGGAAGCTGATCCTCGCGAAGGAAGGCATCCTCAACTGGCTCTTCGAGAGCTTCTATCTGACCTGGCTGCTGGAGGCCTATCTCTCGCTGCCGGTCATCGGCGGCAACTCGCTCTCGATCAGCTTCACCGGCACGTTCCTGGTCTTCCTGTATGTCTGGCTGCCCTTCATGGTGCTGCCGATCCAGGCGTCGCTCGAGCGCGTGCCGACCTCGATGCTGAGCGCCTCCGCCGACCTGGGCGCCACGCCGCGCCAGACCTTCTGGACCGTGACCCTGCCTCTCGCGATGCCGGGTGTGATCGCCGGGTCGATCTTCACCTTCTCGCTGACGCTCGGCGACTACATCATCCCGCAGATCGTGGGCTCGTCGCACCGGTTCATCGGGCAGGCGGTCTACCAGTACCAGGGCACGGCAGGGAACATCCCGCTGGCGGCGGCCTTTGCCGTCGTGCCGATCGTGATCATGGGCCTCTACCTCTGGATGGCCAAGCGGCGGGGGGCTTTCGATGCGCTCTGACCCCGGCAACCGTGCGCCGCTGAGCCTGAAGATCGCGGCCGCCGCCGGCCTCCTCTTCATGCATCTGCCGATCCTGCTGATCTTCGTCTACGCCTTCACGACCGAGGACAAGAGCTACCAGTGGCCGCCCCCCGGCCTGACGCTGCAGTGGTTCGGCGTGACGTGGAACCGGCCCGATGTCTGGGAGGCGCTGACGCTCTCGGCCCAGGTCGCGGCGACCTCGACGGTCATCGCCCTCATCCTCGGCACGCTCTGCGCCGCCGCGGTGTCGCGATCGCAGTTCTTCGGGCGCGAGACGATCTCGCTCCTCGTGATCCTGCCGATCGCGCTGCCGGGGGTGATCACCGGGATCGCGCTGCGCTCGGCATTCAACATCGGCGACATCCCCTACTCGTTCTGGACGATCGTCATCGGCCACGCGACGTTCTGCGTCGTCGTCGTCTACAACAACGCCGTGGCCCGGTTCAGACGGACCTCGGGCTCGCTGATCGAGGCGTCGATGGATCTTGGCGCCAACGGTTTCCAGACGTTCCGGTATGTCGTGCTGCCCAATATCGGAACCGCGCTGCTCGCGGGCGGCATGCTCGCCTTCGCGCTCTCGTTCGACGAGGTGATCGTCACCACCTTCACCGCCGGCCAGCAGCAGACGCTGCCGATCTGGATGCTGGAGGAACTGGTCCGCCCCCGACAGCGCCCGGTCACCAACGTCGTCGCCATGATCGTCGTGCTGGTCACCTTCCTGCCGATCCTCGCCGCCTTCTACCTCACGCGCGGGGGCGAACAGGTGGACGGGGCCGGCAAATGACGGGGCGTCGGCGCGCCGCCCGCCCGGCGCGGGCACAACAATCACCCACTGGGAGGATCGAGACATGGACGACCACGTGAAGGCGACGCTGCCGAGCCGGATGCTGATCGGTGCTGCCCTCGAGAGCGGGACGCTCGAGGCCGAGAGGGTGCTCGATCCGAGGACCGGTCAGGTGATCATCGAGATGCCCGAGGCGAATACCGGGCAGATCGACCACGCCGTCGCCGCCGCTCGCGCCGCCTTCAGGACCTGGTCGCGCACAACGCCCGCCGCCCGCTCGGGCTATCTCCTGAAGATCGCCGACCGGATCGAGGCCGAGGCCGAAGAGTTCGCGCGGCTCGAGGCGCTCAACTGCGGCAAGCCGATCAACGCGGCCCTGAACGACGAGATCCCGGCGGTGGTGGACTGCTACCGCTTCTTTGCCGGCGCGGTGCGCTGCGCCCATGCCAGCGCCGCGGGCGAGTACATGGAGGGGCATACCTCGATGGTGCGCCGCGACCCGATCGGGGTCGTGGCCTCGATCGCCCCGTGGAACTACCCGTTGATGATGATGGCGTGGAAACTGGCGCCGGCGATCGGCGGCGGCAACACCGTCGTCTTCAAGCCCTCCGAGCAGACGCCCCTCACCGCGCTAAAGCTGGCGGAGGTCTTCGCCGACGTTCTGCCGGAGGGGGTCGTGAACGTCGTCCTCGGACAGGGCTCGACGGTCGGCAACTACCTGATCAACCATCCCGGCGTCGACATGGTCTCGATCACCGGCGACATCGCGACCGGCAAGAAGGTCCTCGAGGCGGCGGCGAAATCGGTCAAGCGCACGCATCTGGAACTGGGCGGCAAGGCGCCGGTGATCGTCTTTGACGACGCCGATATCCCAGCCGTGGTCGAGGGCATCCGCGCCTTCGGCTACTACAATGCCGGTCAGGACTGCACGGCGGCCTGCCGGATCTACGCGGGCCCCAAGGTCTATGACAGCCTGGTCGCCGATCTCACCGCTGCGGTCGCCGAGATCCCCTACGCCCGGGCCGACGACACGGAGAACGAGATCGGCCCCCTGATCTCGCAGCGCCAGCACGACCGCGTCGCGAGCTTTGTCGAGCGCGCGCTGGCCCAGCCGCATATCGAAGCGACGACCGGCGGCAAGTCCCACGGCGGCGACGGCTTCTACTTCACCCCGACCGTCATTGCCGGGGCCCGCCAGGACGACGAGATCGTGCGTCGCGAGGTCTTCGGCCCCGTCGTCTCGGTGACCCGTTTCACCGAGGTCGACGAGGCGGTCACCTGGGCCAACGACAGCAACTACGGCCTGGCGTCGTCGATCTGGACCAGGGATGTCGGGCGGGCGATGGCCACCGCTGCTGCGCTGCAGTACGGCTGCACCTGGGTGAACACCCATTTCATGCTGGTCAACGAGATGCCGCATGGCGGTCTCAAGCAGTCCGGCTACGGCAAAGACATGTCCCACTACGCGCTCGAAGACTACACGGCCGTCCGACACGTCATGATCGCCCACGGCTGACGCACCCGCCTGTGCTCTCCGTCCGGGAGCCTGCTGAGCGGCGTGGCCGCCGCGAGAACCTCCGGCCACGACGGATCCGGTCGGGGATCGTGCAGGGAACCGCACTGAAGGGGGAAGGGATAGGGGGCCGGCTCGACGCCGGCCCCGGCACGTTTCAGCTCAGACGGTCGCCCCGATCGGCAGGTCGCGGACGCGCTTGCCTGTCGCGTTGAACAACGCGTTGGCGATCGCCGGAGCGACCGGCGGCACGCCAGGCTCGCCCACGCCTGCGGCATGGACCGAGAACGGGTGCTCGACGATGTGCGTGTGCACGTCGGCCGGGAAGTTGTTCGACAGCACCATCTCGTAGTCGTGGAAGTTCGACTGCACGACCCGCCCTTCGCGGTACGTCACGGCCGAGTGGAGGGCGAGTGTCATGCCCATGACGGCCGAGCCCTCCATCTGGCTGCGGATCCGCTCGGGGTTCGCGGCGTAGCCGCAGTCGATGGCGATGTGCATCTCGGGGACGGTGATCCGCTGCCCGACTATCTTCACCCGCGCCGCGGCGGCGACGTAGCTGACGAAGGAGCGATGAACCGCCAGGCCAAGGCCCTCGCCCTCGGGCAGGGCGGTGCCCCAGCCGGCCTCGCCCGCGGCGAGCTCCACGACTTGTCGCAGGCGCCCGGTGTCGATCGGGTACTCGTCGTAGACCTCGCCATAGTTCCAGAAGTCCTCCGGGAAGCCGGCCGCCGCGGGGTCGATCACGCGCGGGTCGCCGATCAGCTCGAGCAGCATGTCCTTCTGGTCACGGCCAAGTTCCACCGCCAGTTCGGCGGCCAGGCTCTGCACCGCCCAGGCGCGCGTCACGTTGGAGACCGATCGCCACCAGCCGATCCGGGCATGCGAGGCCACCTCGCCGTTGTCGCAGCGGATGTTGGGGATGTCGAAGGGCATGTCGACATGGCC